>JBGVEC010000124.1:0-1852 GCA_045119815.1 Paludibacteraceae bacterium
GATGCCGAACAACTTGAATGTATTTCGCCAGTTGTCTTCCAATGCAGGAGGATAGACAACAAGAATATTGGTGTTTTTACCGTTAGCCTCTACAAAGCGTTTGGCAATCATTGTGGCAATCATGGTCTTTCCCAAACCCACCACATCGGCAAGGAACAAACCGTTATGCTGCATCAACATCTGATAACCTTGAATAACGGCATCTTTCTGATATTTCAAATCCTTGACACCATCGGGTAACTGAATGGAGAAATCATCTTCCACTTGGTCACCAAAAGTATCGATAAGTACTTTAATGTATAGCTCGTATGGTGTTGGTTGATAACCTAAGTATGTTTTCTTCTTGTATTCTTCAATATCTTCTGCGGTCAATGGTATTGCCTCGTTCCACAAAGCCCAAAACTCATCGGAGCAATACTTTACATCGTCAAAGTCTTTCATTGCTACATTAAGCTCGTACTGTGGCGGTCGCTTGATGCCTAAGCCCGAATCGGAGATATTGGAAGAACCCATTATTACCCAACCATCGCTGTGCTCGCTATGATTTTGTGGCAAGCACAAATAGAACTTTGCGTGAAGGTTCTTGGTAGCGTGAATACGCATCTGTAAGCGTCCCGAAACAAGATCTTCGCACATCTGCAAAATACCCTCTTCTACTTCGGGAGAGTATTGGGCATTTACAATATCTTCCTTAAAACCTTTGTGGTAGATTTCTTTTGCCTTGTCTTCATCAGCAAGCATTAAAAGAGCCTTGTTGTGCTTGCGAAAAATGTCATCGATATTGATACCGACCAAGATTTTAATCTCGGATATATCCCCCAACTCTTTACGCAACTTGAAATAACCCGATGAACGGAAGAAACCTACAACAGCTAAGAAACGGTCGAATGTTGCCATCTCAGATGCAATACCTTTCAACTTGTCGAAAAGCGTATTGCCAAGTCCATTATTGAAAAACTTTGTACTCATAATTCTACGCAATACAAAGCCCCTCCTAACAAAAAAGAATACCGCTTTATTGGGTTTCTCTTGATAAGAGATACTATCAATCTTGGAATGGGTTGATTATCAGTCTATATCTTATTTCTTTATCCATTATTTGCTAAACAATTGCTCATAAATATATGGCAGTCAGCCTTTTTATTCCTTTCAAAGTGGTTTCGTTTGCGTAATTTTGTGTAATTTTGCATAAAAGAAAGCGTCTCTTATCAAGAGAACCTTAATTTTGCTAAACATCCTCACTTTCTACAAATCCTTTAATATCTGCGCATTTGCTCTATCAACTACTGCATTATCCAATGATGCCAGATAGATTTGCGTTGTCATTTCTGAGTCGTGCCCCATCCCTTCACTGATAACAGATATTGGAATGTTCTTACTCTTGGCAATGCTTGCCCACGAATGGCGGGCAACATATAGAGTTAAGGGAATAGAAAGCCCAACCATCTTTGCAATCTCTTTTAGCGACTTGTTGGTACGATAAAGCATATTCTTATACTGACTCCTATCGTATGGATATTTGAGAATCAGAAGTAGATACGGGCTATAAAAATCAGTATCGTATTTATCCACAATCTCCTGCATACACTTCTCCCAACGGATAAAGAGTTGTTGCCCGGTCTTGCGCCTGCGGTATGATAGTATGCCATTGGATAGATCTTTCTTCTTGAGATATGCCATATCAATAAATGACATTCCACGAGTGTAGAATGAGAACAGGAACATATCACGAGCAAAGTCTAATGATGGTTGCAATGACAAATCAATGTTCTTAATCTGCTTGATTGCCTTTAATGGGATTGCTCGCTTTATGGTCTTGTCAATACCAGTATAAACATGCTTGAATGGGTTT
>JBGVEC010000125.1:0-15229 GCA_045119815.1 Paludibacteraceae bacterium
GTTTGCGCACTGGCACAAATCCAGCACCCAAATCCATTGCTACAGCTGGGCCTAGTATAAATCCTCTTGATTCAATACCAACTACTTTTGTGATGCCATAAGCACGATACAAATTCACAATCTCATCTTTCATCCATTTCAAATACTCTGGATTACTCAATACGGTAGTAATGTCTTTAAAAATAATTCCTGGTACAGGAAAATCCTTTACATCGCGAATAGCCGCGAGCACTTCTTCGTGTTTCATATCTTTTATTTATTATTAATTATCTTACTACATTTAGCAAAAATGTCTTATGTTCCACGTGAAACAATTCACGAAACACTAAACTCTAAACACTAAACCATTATCTTCCCATCAACACCAGCAATACGCTTACATCATTAGGGCTTACGCCAGGTATTCTGCTCGCTTCTCCAATTGTATTAGGCTGAATACGGATTAGTTTTTGTCTGGCTTCTGTACTGAGTGACTGCACGCTATTGTAGTCAAAATCTTTTGGTAATCGGATGTTGTCCAGTCTTCTCAGTTTGTCTGCTGCCAGCTTCTCACGCTCTATATATCCCTTATATTTGATATTAATCTCAGTACTTTCTACAATCTCCTCTTGTCTTGCTCCGAGCGCTACTATCTTCTCTTTCAACTCAGGCAATGCTTCTGCCAATCCCAGAATCGTTACATTAGGACGAGCTACAATATCAATCAACTTACATGTCTGTTGCAGATCACCATAACCCATCTGATTTAAATAGGCATTAATATCTTTGGCTTTTACAGAAGTTGTACGCAGCATTTCTGTCAATGCTTGCTCGCCCTCTTGTTTGCTCTTGAGTAGCGACAAACGATAGTCATCTGCCAATCCCAATTCATAACTGCGCTCTGTCAGTCGAGCATCGGCATTATCTTGGCGAAGCAAAATGCGATATTCCGCCCTTGAGGTAAACATTCTATATGGCTCATCCACACCCTTATTTACCAAATCATCAATCAGCACGCCGATATAACTCTCATCTCTTGCCAGCGTAAATGGTGCTCCGCCTGTGATATTTTGGTGGGCATTGATACCTGCTACCAATCCTTGTCCTGCTGCCTCCTCATAGCCCGTTGTGCCATTGATCTGTCCTGCAAAGAATAGATTCTTTATCTTCTTTGTCTCCAATGTGTGCAGCAGTTGGGTAGGGTCAAAGAAGTCATATTCTATTGCATATCCAGGACGGTAGAGAACAACGTTCTCTAAACCCTTCACAGTCTTCAATGCTTGCCATTGTATTTGCCAAGGTAGGGATGAAGAAAAACCATTGATATAATACTCATTTGAGTCCACACCTTCTGGCTCTAAGAACAATTGGTGCATGTCCTTATCGGCAAAAGTCACAATCTTCGTCTCAATACTGGGGCAGTATCTTGGACCGATACTCTGTATCTGTCCGTTATACAATGGCGAGTCAGCTAATCCACTACGCAATACCTCATGCGTCTCTTGGTTGGTATAAGTAATCCAACAACTCATTTGTTTCAGTTGTCGCTGTACCGTATCCAAATACGAGAATTGATGATTATCCTCATCACCCAACTGCTCTGTCAATTGCGAGAAATCAATACTTCTCTTATCCACACGAGCAGGAGTACCAGTCTTCATTCTGTCCGTAGCAAAACCAAATTGGCGTAACTGCTCAGTAATACCAAAACTACTTGGCTCGGATATACGACCACCCTCAATCTGTGTCTTACCAAAGTGCAATAGACCGTTCAAGAATGTACCATTGGTCAATATAACCGCCTTTGCTTGCATCTCTACACCCAACAATGTCTTTACTCCGCATACTTGACCACCTTTCACTATCAACTCCATGACGGTATCTTGCCAAATATCTAAATTTGGAGTCGTAGTCAGTATCTTCACCCATTCCTCAATAAAGCACTTTCTATCGCTTTGACTACGAGGACTCCACATAGCAGGACCCTTGCTACGATTGAGCATACGAAACTGTATTGCACTTCTATCAGTCACAATGCCCATTTGTCCACCCATTGCATCTATCTCTCTGACTATCTGACCTTTAGCTATTCCTCCGACAGCAGGATTACAACTCATTTGACCGATCTTATTCATATCCATCGTGATGAGCAATGTCTTGCTACCCATACGAGCAGCGGCACTGGCTGCCTCACAACCAGCATGTCCTGCACCTACCACAATAATATCATACTTAAATTCCATATAATCAATAACTTATCTACCAATTACTCTATTTCTATGCTTCCATCTGCCTTGTCCACTAAAACTGCTCTTGCCAATCGTACGTTGTGGAGGCAAAAAAGCGTCCTCTAAATGTGTCAATTCCTTGACCTCATATGTATTAGGATCCATCGTAATACCGATAATATCAAATCGTGGAACCAAATCTATCTGATGAAATTTGATATACGCATTTGCTGCTGCCGCCATCCGCCTCCGCTTCAATTCATCCACATACTCCTCTGGGCGTTTCCCACCAAAAGAACTTGTACGTGTCTTTACTTCCACAAAAGCAATCTCCTTCTTGCTCACTGCTATCACATCCATCTCTAGATGCCCAAATTTCCAGTTGGTATCTACCACACGAAATCCCTTCTTTCGCATGGTTTCACAAGCAATCTCTTCGCCTTTCTGTCCTATGATATTATGCTCTGCCATCTATCCTTGCATCTTATTCACACGTGCCGCATCTAGTCTTAGCATAATCGCTAGCAATATCGTGAAACCCCACAACGATGAACCGCCATAACTGAAGAATGGCAATGGAATACCTATCACAGGTAACAATCCTAGCACCATACCTATATTGATAGTCACGTGGAACAATAGTATGCTTGCTACCGAATAGGCGAAGATTCGGCTGAATTCATCGCGTTGGCGTTCTGCTATGTGAATAATTCGAAGTATCAAAATTAAATAAAGCAATAATAGTCCAGCTGAACCTACAAATCCCCATTCCTCACCTACGGTACAGAAGATAAAGTCGGTATCTTGTTCGGGTACGAACTTCAACTTTGTCTGTGTCCCTTGCAAAAAACCCTTTCCAGAGAATTGTCCTGACCCAATAGCAATCAACGATTGATTCACGTTATAACCTGCTCCATGAGGATCGTCTTTCATTCCTAGCAATACTTCTATACGCACCCGTTGGTGGCGTTGCAAGATGTTATGAAAAGCGTAGTCACATCCTTGGCAAAGAACTGCAGAGAATAGTACAAATCCCACTATCCAACCATAGGATAATTTGCGGTTTTTTATACTTTGAACGAGCAAGTAGATAGCTGTTAGCGCTAAACTTGCGATACCAATATAGTTAAAGTTAATTTGTATCCATATATTCAAAAGTAGTCCTATTCCATAGCATGCTAGAACTCCTAAGGAAATGATAACAAGTGAGCGAAAATCTTTCTCTTTCGCAATTGATACGCCTATGGCGGTAGCATGTATAAGCAATGTACTAACTAGACTACCCACATTGCCTAATCCTATCGGCAAGGCTACTTCACCAAATCGAATCACCAATATAAACAGCACAATACTTGCCACGCCCCATCCCAATACATAACCTGTCATTCCTTGACGATAAAACACTAACAGAAAGGACAAAAACACCAACGCAGAACCTGTCTCTCGTTGGGCGATCATAATAATGAGTATTGGAACTCCAATCAGGGCAAATGGTATGATCAAATCTCGCAAATCTCGCACTTTATATCCATATTGTCCCATGAATTTGGCAATAGCAATAGCTGTGAAACACTTGGCAAATTCCGCAGGTTGCAAGCTAATAGGACCAATCGTGAGCCAGGATAATGAACCCTTGATATCTCGTGCAAAAATAGGAGTTATGATCAATAATAGAATCATTGCCCCATAGAACACGTATCCTAACACATCGTATGCTTTTTCTTCTATCATGAGAATGATAGTTCCCAGCACAACCGCTGTGGCAATCCATACGAGTTGTTTACCTGCACGGTTGGAGAAGTCCCAAATGCTTGTTTGGTCAAACGAATAACTAGAACCATAGATGTTCAGCCATCCGAAGAGCGCAATGACAAAGAACAATAAGATTGTCCACCAGTCTAAACCCGATATGATACTTCTGTTCTGTCTCATTGATTATCTATCAAATTAGCATTTTTCATGCGTTCTAAGAGCGCTTTTCGTTCGATTTTACCGGTTAAATACTGCTCTATGATGAGTGTGGCTATTGGACATGCCCATGTTGCGCCAAATCCAGCATTCTCCACGGCTACAGCCACCGCTATTTGTGGGTTATCCATAGGGGCAAATCCTATAAACAAGGCATGATCTTCACCATGCGGATTTTGTACAGTACCTGTCTTTCCACAAATTTGCAGCTCTGGTATGTTATACCAACGTCCTGTACCTTCGCTCATCACGCGTGCCATGCCACGATGAACCACGTCAAAATGTTTCTCCTTGACCAAGGTAGTATGTATATCCGCTTTCATCGAATCATTTCTGTTGAAATGAGGAGTGATATAATATCCTTTATTAGCTATAGCAGCCGCTTGATTAGCCAGTTGCAACGGAGTGACCAATATCTCACCCTGTCCGATGGATAGCGAACGAATAGTAATCGCTTTCCATCCTTTGTTGCCATAAATCTTATTGTAGAAAGCCGTTGTAGGCAAATATCCCTTGGCTTGCTCACGGATGTCTGTATGCTCAAATCGTGCTCCTAAACCAAAGCTAGCTACTATGTTTCTCCAATCCTCGTAGTGTTTTTTGAATGCAATATGCCCATCTTGATAGCCATCGCGTTGAAGAAAATCACGATAGAGTGCCCAGAAATATGGGTTACAACTCTGCTCAATAGCTTCTTCTAGTTGCACAGGGCTACCATGATCGTGCGTACATTTAATAGGACTAGATCCTGGTCCATTGCATGCATATTGCGTATGTGGGCTGATTACCCCCTCCTGCAAGGCTATCAATGCTTGCAGTATCTTGAAGGTCGAACCTGGTGAGTATTGAGCTTGTGTTGCTCGATTCATCAGGGGCTTGTGTGGGTCATTGAGCAGTTCTTTGTAGTTAGCAGAGCGTTCTTTGCCTACTAGTTTTCCAGGATCCCAATATGGAGCACTCACCATGGATAATATCTCACCCGTCTTAGGTTCAATAGCCACCACGCTGCCTATTTTACCTTGCATCAGTTCTTCGGCTATGGCTTGTGTGGCACGGTCTATACTCAAATGCAAATCGGTACCTGTTTGAGCAGGACGATCCATGGCTCCGTCTTGGTATTTGCCTTGTATGCGTCCACGTGCATCGCGCATTAGGATCTCCACGCCCTTTTCTCCACGAAGTTGTTTTTCGTAAGTTCGTTCAATTCCATCGCGACCAGAGTAATCTCCTACGGAATAATATCGGTCCTTGTTGATATCGTTATTATTCACTTCTCCCACATTGCCGAGAATATGCGACGCGATTGGGTAGGTGTAGTCGCGTAGGGTGCGGATACGAATATCGATACCCGGATATTTATATTTCTCTTGTTGGAGATGTGCTATCTCCTCTTGCTTAAGGTTTTGTATAAATATCTGTGGTGAGTAGGGCGAATATCCTCGATTCTTACGCGTATTGGTCATGTTTTGCATGCGGGTAGCAAACTCGGTAGAATCGATTCGTAATGCTTGACAAAAACCAATGGTGTCAAAGTAGTTTTTCTTCATCTCTCTGACAATCATTGTTACCTCGTATATAGGCTGGTTGGCTACTAGTAGTTCTCCATTGCGGTCATAGATTAGTCCGCGAGAAGGGTAGATAGTTTGGCGTAACTGGGCATTATTTTCAGCTTTCTCTTGTGTCGATTGATCAATGATTTGCAGAGAAAATAGGCGTATGATATACACCGCCACAACGAGTATTGCGATTCCTGCTAATACATATCTACGATTATAAAACTGATCATTAATCATCCTAACGCCTTATAATTTCGTATCCAAAAATGGCAAGTAATGTTAATATACTACTTAGTAATGTTTGTAGGATAATCATCCACCAGTTGTGTAAGCTCCATGCTTCTAGCATAAATACCATAAAGTGATGGGTCATCACCAAGATTAATGCGCACTTCATATATTCTATCATACCTATGTTCAGACTACTTATTTCGCCTTTGATACGCTCTATATCTTGGGAGGATTTTTTGAGTAGTATAGGTCTCCAAAAACTTATTGCCACGCATGCTGCCATGTGTACACCTAAGGAGTTGTTGCACACATCCATAATGAGTCCAACTATCATACCTATCAACATTTCTACCCATCTTGGAATCTGTGTAGGTAGTATTAGCAACAAGAGTACATATACCATAGGGTAGCCCCATGCTTGTATATGCAATCGATCAAATATGAGCACTTGGAGTACAAGGATGATAATAGCTTTTAATATATATTTAATCCATTCCATGATAGCTATGATCTTGTTCTTTGTTTCTATTACGAAGCACTTGAACGTACTTCAATGCTCGGTAGTTGGTGCTCAATTGGATTGTCGCAGAGTGGTAGTTATCACCTGGATTTAAGTTGATATCATCAATCACACCGATCAAGATACCCTCTGGAAATACGGATGTCAATCCACTAGTCACGACGGTATCATTCGTATTAATGGATATATGTCGTGCAATCTCGGTGAGATGAACATATTGATAGTCACGTCCATCCCATTGTGTGCCGCCTATCTGACCGCAACTTTTTAGGCGGGTACTAATACTGATATTGGTATGAATGATTGGTACCACCAACGAGTATTTCTCTGCCACGGCGCTCACTATACCCACTAGTCCTTCTGCGCATACCACACCCATATCTTTCTCTATACCATCTCGTGAGCCTTTGTTGAGTGTGAGATAATTATGTTGTTTGTGCGTAGTGATATCTATTACTTTAGCAGGGATATATTCCCAATCTAAATGGGTATAGATATATTGACTATCGCGTTCAACTGTGGGCTCAATCTTATTTTGTAGTTCCATTAGTTGGGACTTGAGTAGTGCATTTTCTTCGGATAATAGTGTGTTATCTTCACGCAAATGAAAATACCCGTTTATAGAACTACGAATACGGTTAGTACCAGCTATGATACGATTGGTGCTAGACCACACGCTACTTTGCTGATATTCATGTGTGGTGCCTATCAGTATAAACGCAACAACTTCCAATATCATGAATATTAGGAAGTTGCTATAGCGTATGAGAAAATCTATAAGATTTCGCATTTATCGTATCAAGAATCCAAAGTTGTTTACATTCTTCAATGCTACTCCTGTTCCACGAGCCACAGCATGCAATGGATCTTCTGCTACATGGAATGGGATGGTTATCTTATCGGTTAATCGTTTGCTCAATCCGTGCAATTGTGCGCCACCACCAGTCAGGTAGATTCCGCGTTTCACAATGTCGGCGTACAACTCTGGTGGAGTAGCCTCTAATGCTTGAAGAATAGCTGTTTCGATCTTAGCAATACTCTTCTCTAGGCAGTGTGCTATCTCTTGGTAGCTAATAGGCACTTGCATTGGCAGTGCAGTCACTTTGTTAGGACCGATTACCATATAATCTTCAGGTGCATCCTCCAACTCTGGCAAGGCTGAACCCACTTGCATTTTGATACGCTCTGCGGTAGGCTCATCAATACGTAGGTTGTGCATACGACCCATATAATCTACAATATCTGCGTTCAAGTCGTCGCCAGCCACCTTGATAGACTTGTTTGCCACGATTCCACCGAGGGAGATAACCGCAATCTCAGTAGTACCACCACCTATATCTACCACCATACAGCCTTCTGGGCTCTCTACGTCGATACCCATACCGATAGCGGCTGCCATTGGCTCGTAGATCATATATACATCGCGACCGCCTGCGTGCTCCGAACTGTCGCGTACCGCACGAATCTCCACCTCAGTACTACCTGAAGGGATACAAACCACCATTCGGATATTTGGACTGAACAAACGATTCTGCTTTGGAATCATCTTGATCATACCACGAATCATCATCTCGCAAGCATAGAAGTCGGCTATCACACCATCACGCAATGGACGAACCGTGTGAATCAAAGTTCCACCCTTACCAATCATCTGCTGTGCCTTGCGACCTACAGCCACCATCTTTCGGTCGGTGCTACTGATTGCTACTACGGATGGCTCATCTACTACCACTTTATCATCACAAATGATGATGGTATTGGCAGTACCTAAGTCAATAGCAATCTCTTGTGTAAACGAAAATAGTCCCATTTCTTATATTTTTTTCTATTGTTATATACAAAAATCCAAATTTGGCGCAAAGATACTAAAAATAATGCATATATACAAACAAAAACTGATTTTTTTGAAAAAAGATAGATTTTATCTATCTATGAAAGATATTAACCATTAACTATTAACTATCAATCACGGGTTCATGACGGGTTTATACTATGTGATTACTATGAGATTGCGCTATCTGTTAGAAGAAAATAAAAAAAGTGTGATGGTCGTTTAACCATCACACTCGCGCTCCCTCAAGGACTTGAACCTTGGACCCCCTGATTAACAGTCAGATGCTCTAACCGACTGAGCTAAGGAAGCAGTATTTTTGATTTAGAAATACACGTCATTTCCGAAATCGGGTGCAAAATTACTACTTTTTTTTTATATGAGCAAGTTTTTTTGAAAAAAAATTACTATCTTTGCAAACTTTTTTGATTTTACACCCCAAAAAACGCATATTTTACTCTAAAAAACATACAAAATGAAGAAAATTCTAGGTTTAGGCAATGCATTAACCGATATCCTTCTCCAAATTTCGGAAGGAGATCTTAGAGAGATTGGTTTTCCTAAAGGAAGCATGAATCTGATTAATGCTGAGCAATTCGAACAATTGCAAACCAAATTTGCATCTGTCCGCAAGAAACTTGTAGCTGGCGGTAGTGCCTCTAATACGGTTGCAACCGTCGCACAATTGGGCGGAAAAGCCTCTTTCATTGGCAAAATAGGCAACGACGAGGTAGGACGTTTTTACCACGAAGACCTACTCAAAAACAATGTCCAACCCCAACTCCTAACTTCTTCACTCATGTCTGGATGTTGCATTGTGCTTATCACTCCTGATGGCGAACGCACATTCTGTACCTATTTGGGTGCTGCGGCGGATATGAAGGCCGAAGATATTTGCAAGGAAGCTTTTATAGGATATGATATTTGCCATGTGGAGGGATATCTCGTTCAAGATCACGAACTTATCGAGACTGTTCTCCGTACTGCCAAAGAGCAGGGATGTACAGTGTCTCTCGATCTTGCTAGTTATAATGTGGTTAATGATAACCACCAGTTCCTCAAAGACCTTATATATAAATATGTAGATATCGTTTTTGCCAACGAAGATGAATCATTCGCTTATACTCATCTCAATCCTGAAGAAGCAGTAGAGAATCTTGCTCAACAATGCGATATCGCTATCGTTAAAGTGGGCAAACGTGGCTCATATATCCGTCAAGGGTCACAATTGCATCACATTGGAGCTATCACATCCAATTGCTTAGATTCTACAGGCGCAGGCGACCTCTATGCGGGTGGTTTCCTTCATGCTCTATCCGATGGTTTTGATCTTCGTCGTTGTGGTGAAATCGGCACAATTGCTGCGGGACGTATTGTAGAAATCGTCGGAACCAAACTTCCTGAAGAGACATGGGAGGAGATTCGCCGCATCTGTGCGCTCTATCGCGGATTTATGCACAAACTCAAATTCTAACCCAGAACCCTTAAAACCCTTAGAACAGCTCGCTTGCGAGCGCTTAGAACTTTTAAAACTTTCAAAACATGAAACTACTTTACATCCTTTACCAATATTTGATTGGATTCCCATTAGTGGTTGTTGCTACTATTTTCACTGCACTTTTTACCATCATCTGTTTCCCTTGGAAAAATGGCAAGGCGCCTCGTACAGTTCAAGTTTTATGGTCAAGAAGTGTGCTATGGTTTTTGCTTGTACCTATCAAAGTGACGGGTCGCGAGCATGTTAATCCTAAACAATCCTATGTGTTTGTGGCCAACCACCAGTCTTTTCTAGATGTCTTTGCTGTTTATGGCTGGTTGCCTAATAATTTCAAGTGGTTGATGAAGAAGGAGATTCGTAAGGTGCCTTTCGTGGGTACTGCTTGTAAGGTAGCGGGACATATTTTTGTGGACCGTTCCAACCCTCGTGCGGCTCTCCAAAGTATGGAGCATATTAAAGGAGAATTGGTAGATGGAATATCTACTGTTATTTTCCCCGAAGGAACGCGTACCAAGACCGGTGAAATGGGACGTTTTAAACAAGGAGCCTTCAAAATAGCTATGGATTTAAATCTCCCTGTTGTACCTCTTTCTCTCAAGGGTTTCCATCATGCTATGCCTGCTCGCCAACTGTTTGTTAATCCTAAGGCATCTACCGCCCTTCATATTGGCGAGCCTATAGATCTATCACAATTTGCTGATATCAACGAGGCAATGGCTTATGTCCGTGAGAAAGTAGAAGAAGGATTATAAGATAGTCGTCTATTTCTAATTTCTATATCATAAAATAAGCAGCATCCTTTCGGGTGCTGCTTATTTCTCTTTGCCTATAGCCTATAACCTACAGGCACTCTGCGAGTGCTTACTTCTTCTTTGCGTCGATTTCAGCGTCAACCAAGATACGTCCGCACAACTCGCAAACGATGATTTTCTTGCGAAGACGGATATCCAATTGGCGTTGTGCAGGGTTCTTGCTGTGGCAACCGCCGCAACTGTCGCGCTCCACTTTCACTACAGCCAAACCGTTGTGGGCATTCTTGCGAATGCGGTGGAAAGCTGTTACAAGGCGATCCTCAATGTTTTTCTCCAATTCAGCAGCGCGGAGCATGAGTTTCTCAGTTTGCTCTTTGGTCTCTGACAAGATTGCCTCCAACTCGTTGCGTTTTTGGTTCAAATCTACGGTACGATCCTCGATATCAGAAATAGTCTTTGCTTTTTCTGCTTGACGATCTTCCAAATCTGCAGTCAAACGAGCAATCTTCTTTTGTGATGACTCAATATCCAACTCTTGGTACTCAATCTCTTTGGTGAGGTTGTCGTACTCGCGGTTGTTACGAACATTGTTTTGTTGTTCTTTGTAGCGAGAGATTGCTGCGTTAGCGTTCTCGATACGTACACGGTGCTCTGAGATGCCTGTCTCGCACTCTTTGATGTTGTTCTCGATGTTAGTAAGACGAGTCTTAAGACCCTCTACCTCATCGCTCATGTCTTTTACTTCTTGTGGCAACTCACCAGCAAGGATACGCAACTCGTCAATCTTGGTGTCAACGGTTTGCAATTCATACAATGCGCGCAATTTCTCCTCTACGCTCATGATTTGTTCTTCTTTCTTTGCCATAATGATATCTTTTTTTGTTTTTAAGTTCTAAAGGTTCTAAAAGTTCTAAGAGTTCTAAAGGTTCAAATGTTTCAGGGCCTCTCGCCTAATCGCCTCTCGCCTATAGCCCGTAGGGCGTCCTATAGCCTATAGCCTCTCGCCTATAGCCAGTACTCCACTGGACTCTTATCTTCCTTCGCCACACGCGTATGTATATAAGGAGAGAGCAACTGCTCAAAAATCTCGCGTGTGTACTGCTCGCTCACCCAATGATCCATATCCACTACCGCTATTTGTCCTGCAACTGCTTGCATCTCGTGGTACTTGAAGTCTGCCGATACATATGCATCTGCACCTTGTGCTATTGCTTCATGCACAAGATCCGATCCTGCGCCGCCACATATAGCAATCTTCTGCACTTGCTCGCCTTTGCCATGGACATAACGCAGACCAGCACCTTCTATGTCAAACACCTTAGCAACATGCGCCATAAATGCTGGCATACTCATAGGCTCTGACAATTGACCTATAACGCCCAAACCAACATTATCTTGGCTCTCAACCAAGATGCGATAGTCCTGTACCCCTAGTTTCTCCGCCATTTTGCCGCTCACGCCGTGCAACCAACTGTCCATGGATGTGTGGGCAGAGTAGATGGCGATGTTATGCTGAATAGCCTTCAACACACAACGCTCTTGTGGGGTAGAACCGGTTATTTGTTTCAGTCCGCGGAATAGTAGGGGATGATGAGATATAACCAAATCGCAACCAAGAGCAATGGCTTCACTGACGACAGATTCTGTTACATCTACCGTCAACAATGCCGCATTCACTTCTGCATTGCGATCACCCACCTGCAGTCCCGAATTATCCCAATCTTCTTGGTAACTCAAGGGAGCTACAGATTCTATGATATTGATAATATCCTGAAGGATCAACCTTTTTTAGAGCCGACGCCTGTGCGTGCTGACGAAGCGGCAGCTTTTTGTGTTTTAACTTGTTGCTTTGGAGCTGGTTTCTTAACCTCTTGCTTTACTTCTTCTACAGCAACCTCTTCACCTTCTTCTACGGTGAAATCGGTAATACCAGCACCTACAAGGATATTGTACCATTGTACCAATTTGCGAATATCGCTTGGATATACGCGGTCACGGTCAAAGTCAGGCAATACCTCGCCGAAGAAATCGCGCAACTCATCGTTGTCTGCTTTCTTAGGATCGATAGAAGCTACCTTCAAACCCTCTTTCTCGCCCAGCTTGGTCAACACTTCGCTCAATGCGATATCTTCGCCCATGGTGTACATAGAGATCTCGCCCAGAGAAACGATTTTGTCGCGAGCATAAGTAGGCATACGCTTGCCGTCCAACAATGATTCAACAATCAACATATTGTTACCACGATTCACCAATTTGTAGAGTCCTGGCTTGCCTGTAATTGATAAAATATCCTTCAACATATTGTCTTGATTTTCTAATTTCGGGGCAAAAGTACTACTTTTTTTTGAAGTACGCAAGATTTACCACAAACTTTCTGCCATTTTCTTGCACATTTCGCAAAATTATCGTACCTTTGCACCTCTAAAACCCTTAAAACTTCTAAAACTTTTAAAACTTTTAAAACATATGTCTAAAATCCAACTTCCTGAGAACGCCTCTCGTCCTCTCAAGCCAGGAGAGCACTACGAGCCTATTCTCAAACCACAAAACTCCTATCCCGAGATCACCCCTTATAGCGTGATTATGGGTGTCATCATGGCTGTCATCTTTTCTGCTGCCGCAGCTTACCTCGGCCTTAAAGTCGGTCAAGTCTTCGAAGCAGCCATCCCTATCGCCATCATCGCAGTAGGTCTATCCTCTGCCATGAAGCGCAAGAATGCCATTGGCGAGAATGTTATCATCCAATCCATCGGTGCATCTTCGGGTGTCATCGTGGCGGGTGCTATCTTTACCTTGCCTGCGCTCTATATTTTGCAGGCTAAGTACCCTGATATCACCGTCAACTTCATGCAAGTATTCCTATCATCCTTGCTTGGTGGTTGCTTAGGTATCCTCTTCTTGATTCCATTCCGCAAGTATTTCGTTCAAGAGAAACACGGCGAATATCCATTCCCTGAGGCTACGGCTACTACCCAAGTCCTCGTCTCTGGCGAAGGCGGTGGCAACCAAGCTAAACCCCTCATTTGGGCCGCTGGAATCGGAGGTTTATACGACTTTGCCGTTTCTACTTTTGGCCTCTGGACCGAGCAACTCACCACCCGCATGATGGGTTGGGGCGAAGCCTTAGCGGCTAAGTTCAAACTCGTCTTATCCATCAATACTTCAGCTGCGGTACTTGGTTTGGGTTATATCATCGGTCTCAAGTACGCAGCCGTTATTTGCGCGGGCTCATTCTTCGTATGGTGGGTACTCCTTCCACTCCTGGGCAGCGTACCTGGCATGGAGGCCACTGACCCACAAAACCTCTTCCTCGATTATGGCCGTAATATCGGTATCGGTGCCATCGCTATGGCAGGTCTCATCGGTATTGTCAAGAGCTGGGGCGTGATCAAGTCAGCGGTTGGTTTGGCTGGCAAAGAGCTCGGTGGCAAGGGCAAACAAGTCATCGAGGCTTCGCTCCGTACCGAGAAAGACCTCAGCATGAAGTTCATCGTCTTGGCCATCGCCGTGGCATTGCTCGTGACCCTTGTCTTCTTCTGGCTCGGTGTATTGGGCAATATCTGGCAAGCCCTCGTGGCATTCCTCGTGGTGGCAGTCATTGCTTTCCTCTTCACTACCGTAGCGGCTAATGCCATTGCTATCGTAGGTAGCAACCCTGTTAGTGGTATGACTCTGATGACCCTTATTATCGCGTCTGTGATCTTCGTTGCAGTTGGCATGAAGGGTTCAAGCGGTATGGTCGGAGCCATGGTGATTGGTGGTGTCGTTTGTACAGCATTGTCTATGGCGGGCGGCTTTATTACTGACCTCAAGATCGGTTACTGGATTGGTACTAGCCCATACAAACAAGAGACATGGAAGTTCCTCGGCACCCTCGTGAGTGCCGCTACCGTAGGTGGTGTGATGATCATCCTGAATAAGACCTACGGTTTCGTAGGCGAGAACGCTCTTGTGGCTCCTCAAGCTAACGCCATGGCTGCGGTCATCGAGCCATTGATGAGTGGTCAAGGTGCACCATGGATGCTTTATTTCGCAGGTGCCGCTTTGGCATTGATTCTCAACTTCATGGGTGTACCTGTGTTGGCATTTGCTTTGGGTATGTTCATCCCATTGAGCTTGAACACCCCATTGCTCGTAGGTGGTGCTATCTCTTGGTTGGTTAGCCGCAAACGTGAGAAAGATGGCGAGAAAGCTGAGGAGTTGGCTCAAGCTCGCAACGAGAAGGGTACATTGATTGCTTCTGGTTTCATCGCTGGAGGAGCGTTAATGGGTGTAGTAAGTGCGTTGATCAAGTTCTGTGGCGTAGAGTGTTACTTAGGCACTTGGGCTGCAAGCAACGGCGCCGCCCTTGTCGGCGTAGCCGCGTATATTGCACTGATCGTGTACTTCATTCTTGCAAGCAAGAAAACCAAATAATCTCCCTTGAACAGCCGCAGGCCTCCCTGCGGCTGTTTCATTAATATCTCCCACTGATCTCACTGATGTTCACGGATTACTATGGATCCAATATTGTCGCCTTAATTGTCGTGAATTGTTATATATTTAAAATTTTTATTATCTTTGCAGTCGATTTACATCTAAAGTATGGAATAAGACCGACGAATTGTTAGCGTTTTACGCCGTTTAAGACGTTATGTCCCCATACTTTATACATCCAAAAGCTGGA
>JBGVEC010000126.1:0-2745 GCA_045119815.1 Paludibacteraceae bacterium
TACAAATACAACGGTCATGCCCTTGGCTTTTATATCTCCAATCAAATCATCAAAGCCGGATTAAGGGATGAAATGATAAAAGAATTTCATAATCCCTATGAATTCTTCAGATTATATAGCTTGACTCTACCTAAGGATGAAGAGGGTTCATTAAACGATGATTTTCTCCATTTCTTAAAAGCAGAAACAGAGCAATATTATTAATTGCAAAATTCAGCAAGCACAGCAGTCAGAAGACTTGCCCTGATGGGCGGAGCGGAATCAGAAGATTGCCAGCCTGCATCCGCTGCGCTCCTGCATCCAGTCAATCCTCTTCCATCCATAACTCGCTCCGCTCGATTAAACAAACAGCGGTCTGGAGACTTTCGTCTTTTTCCTCCGGCAAATTTTGCGAACTCCGCGATTTTGCCTACGGACAAAATCTCTACGTTCTTTATGCAAAATTTCCTCCCCCAAAAGCCAAAAGACTCCAGCTTGTAATGCCCCCAACCCCACAGGGGAGAATGATCGCCAGAGAGCAGAGAGTACCTCGCCCGAAGGTCAGTGCATTCCGGCCGCGCCATAACATAATCGGACCTAAATTGTGTAACAACCCAAGAGCAAGCTGTGGGTTGATTACACAATTCCGATTAAAACAGGAACCTAAGATTTAAAGGAACCTATAGTAGAACCTATTGTTTGATAGGTAGTTACATCTACTATAAGTTCCTATTTCTTTTAGAACAAGTCCTGGAGTTTATTAATAGTTTTCGGCCATGAAGGCTTTACATTTTGAGCAGTAGTTGACTCTATTTTCTTGATGGCAGTTTCCGTCATTGACACTGTCACACCCAAGTAGTCCATTGTAGTTTCTACGCTTTCGTGCCCGAGCATCTTGCTGATTTGGAAGACATTCATGCCATCCTCAAGCAGATGAGTAGCCATTGAGTGCCTGAACTGATGAGAGTGAACATTATCTGGTACTCCACTGCACGACTTACGTGCTTGTTCAGCATATACTTTCAACTGTTTATTCACCCCACGAGAGGATGATTTTCTAAAGATGTCCCCTGATCTGGAGTAAAAGAGGTAAGCCTCTGGATTCGGCATCTTACCATGTTCACGGACAATATAGGTTCTCAGAGTTTTTAAGACGGCTTTCATAAAGTATGCAGTACGTGCCTTCCGGCCCTTACCCACAACAATAACATACGGTTTGGCCGTATCAAGGGTCATATCCTTTATCTTGATGGATAGTACCTCGTCCATACGTAGAGCCATAGTATATAACATTGCGATTAACAAAGTATATCGTAGCCCTGTAGCAGTATCAACACCTGGAGTGTTTATCAAAGCCTCTATAGCACATTTGGGCAGAGGCTCCACTATCTTTACTCTATTTTCCGTGATGTAGCGTTCTATCTTTTTCAAGGACAAGTAGTATGGCATTACTGATGGATCTCTTGATGCATACTTCAAGAAGGCTCTTAACTGACACAGACGTAGGTTGCATGTTTGAGGAGTTGAGCTCTGTTTATCTTGTAGCCATTCCAGATATCGACTTACGTTTTGTTCGGTAAAGTATGTGATGTCAAAGCGTTGCGGATTAGCTCCCAATCGTTGCTCTGCAAAGATTGCAAAGAGTCTCATAGCAGTTCTGTAACCGGTGAGTGTATAGTTGCTACGTTTACCTGTATGTGTCTCAAGGAACGAAGCGAACAATTTCGCTAAGGCAAGTGCCCCAGTATGATTCTTATCTATATTCATGGCTATATCTCCGGCATTATCTTGTTTATAAAGTCGCCTTCTGCATCCTCGAGAAGATCAGCAAAGCGAGGAACCAGATGGAAGTAGTATTGCGTTGCTCTTATGCTTACATGTCCCATACTGCGACTCAAGGCAACAAGACGCTTATCAGCATTATAGCCATCCTGGTGCCACTTCATTATGTTTTCAATAGCATAGTTATGGCGCAATGCATAGGATACAACCTCTCGTTCTCCTTTTGGTGGGCGCGAGTTATATTTATACCAAAGCTCATTGAAGTTATACCTAAGCCAATACGAACTTCGATATTGACCTTGCAATCCAGGGAATAAAGGACGTGAGTATGGCTGAAGTTTATGTATTTGTGTCCAGTAGGATTTTAACAATTCAAGCATTGATGGATGTAGGGCAAGCATCCTTTCGTGATATCCCTTTGTTCGTCTCAGATAGATAAGCCCTTTATCTAAGTCAACATCCTCGCGGTTAAGCCATCTTACTTCATTGGGTCTCATGCCGGTACTATATTGCAGACGGAAGAGTACCGGAAGTTGAAGTGCTCTCAGATATGCATCAGTATGCTTAGAGCTTGGATTGTATGGTAGCTCATCTACTGCACGAAAGAAGTTGGTTATCTGCTCTTTGTGTATCAATACAGGTTCTCTTACAACCCGTTTCATTGGCTCACTATATAAGGTCAAAGCCTGGTCTGAACGCTGGTTGATATACACAAGGAACTTGTTTATGTAAGCCACTCGAGAACTATGAGATATTTCATTTTCTGTAGAACGTCTCCCTCGCCAGATATCAAGCATCTCCTGAGTGAGATAAGGATTCTCTGGATAAGTTTTATTGCACCAACATTAGTGTCCACTAAAAATTTATAAATAGTTCATTGAAAATACTGATAATTAGATAGTTAGGGGTAGTTTTAGGGGCGAACGGTTTTGATTTCTATATTTGCCAGCAAATCAGCTGGTTATGCATAACAAATCATACGTT
>JBGVEC010000127.1:0-8081 GCA_045119815.1 Paludibacteraceae bacterium
ATGCCAATCGAGGCAACGAGCGGTGCAACGCAATTAACAACAGAGGAAGGAGGCCAACAATGAAAAATAAAGCATTAAACACCGTATTGAACGGTATCTTGCGCGAGAACCCAGTATTCGCTCTCGTGCTCGGTATGTGTCCTACCTTGGCAACTACCACTTCTGCTATCAATGGTATGTCCATGGGACTCGCTACTACCTTCGTGCTTATCTGCTCGAATGTGGTGATTTCACTCTTGAAGAATTTGATTCCCGATAAAGTGCGTATCCCTGCGTTTATCGTGGTGATTGCTACTTTCGTGACCATGGTACAACTCTTGATGCAAGCCTATCTGCCTGCTATCTATGAGGTACTTGGTTTGTTTATCCCACTGATTGTGGTGAACTGTATCGTACTTGGTCGTGCAGAGGCCTTTGCTGCTAAGAACACCGTTGGCTTGTCTGCTTTGGACGGTCTGGGTATGGGTCTTGGCTTCTCATTAGCATTGACTTTGATTGGTGCAGTGCGTGAGTTGCTCGGTACTGGAAGTTTGTTCGGCATGAACCTCTACAGCGAGACCTATGGTATGTTGATTTTCGTGCTCGCTCCTGGTGCGTTCATCGTATTGGGCTACTTGATGGCATTGGTACAGAAACTCTTGAAGAAGTAAATGGTAAATCGTCAAATTGTAAATTAAGATTATGGTATATTTTCTGATATTTATCTCTGCGATATTCGTAAATAATATCGTATTGAGCCAGTTCTTGGGTATCTGTCCATTCTTGGGCGTCAGTAAGAAAATCAATACTGCGCTGGGTATGGGTGCTGCCGTGTTGTTTGTCATGACATTGGCAACATTGGTGACCTACCTCTTGCAACAACTCTTGAATGCTTGGGGCTTGGGCTTCTTGCAGACCATCCTGTTTATCTTGGTGATTGCTGCCCTCGTGCAAATGATTGAGATTATTCTCAAGAAGATCTCTCCATCTTTGTACCAAGCATTGGGTGTGTTCTTGCCTTTGATCACAACGAACTGCTGTTTGTTGGGTGTAGCTATCATGGTAGCTAGCGGCACATACAAATTGCCTATGGGCGCAGAGACAGGTCTATTGACCGGTATGTTGTTTGCTATTGCAACAGCTATTGGTTTTGCATTGGCATTGGTGTTGTTCGCAGGTATGCGTGAGCAATTGGCATTGGCTAAGGTGCCTAAAGCATTGCAAGGAACTCCTATCGCCCTCCTTACTGCCGGCCTCTTGGCTATGGCATTCATGGGCTTTAGTGGTGTAGTGTAGTATAATATGAATAATGTCTGACCTGTCGAACGTAAGACAGGTCAGACCAATTGATACAACAATGAAGATAGATTGGAAGAAGGTTCTGCCTTATGCCGTGGCAATTGTGGCATTTGTGGCAGTAGCGATGGTTTATTGTGCTCCTGTATTGGAGGGTAAAGTGCTCTTACAAGGCGATGTGAACAACTGGAAAGGTGCTGCGCAAGAGGCACGTACTTTCTATGAAGAGAATGGCACACGAACCTGGTGGACTAACTCCATGTTTGGTGGTATGCCTACCTACCAGATTACAGGTAGTTTGCCATCAGGCGAAGTACGCAATGGTATGGCAAAGATCGCTCACCTAGGAATGGAAGGCGGATGGGAAGCCATCGGCATCATCTTTGCCTATTTCTTCGGTTTCTTCCTCATGCTTCGTTGTTTCAAGGTCAATCCATGGTTGAGCATCATTGGTGGTTTTGCGATAGGATTCTCGACCTATTTCTTTTTGATTATTCCCGCTGGACACGTCACCAAAGCCGTTGCACTCGGTTTCTTGGCACCCGTGATAGGCGGATTCTATGCTATCTTCCGCAAACAGTATTGGTTGGGCGCTCCACTTATGGTACTATACGGCATTTTGAGTATCAATCTTCACCCACAGATGACCTATTATATCTTCATGCTTATTGGTATTATGGCATTTGCAGAATTGTACATCCATATCAAAGAGAAAGCGTGGAAAGACTTGGGTATATCTGTAGGCGTAGTGGCTGTATGTTTGTTGCTTATCGTGGGCACCAAAATCAGTTGGTTGGAGATGAACCAAAACTACCTCAAAGAAACCATGCGTGGTGGACACTCGGAACTGAGAGGCGATGAGGCGAAAGGCGAAAAGGCGAGGGGTAGAGGTTTAGACTTGGACTACGCTACCGCATGGAGTTATGGTGTGGATGAGACCATGACCTTCCTCATCCCTAACTGGGAAGGTGGCGCAAGTGGATATAATGTAGGCGAAAAATCGCAACTCTGCGAGACCATGAAGCAGAATGGTGTACCTAAACGTTCGGCAGAACAATTCTGTGGACAAGTACCTACGTATCGTGGCGAGAAAGCATTCACGAGCGGTCCTGTATATATGGGAGCCATTGTCTGTTTCCTCTTTGTACTCGGTTTGCTGATTGTGAGTGGTCCATACAAGTGGGCATTGCTCATTGCGACACTCTTCTCTGTAGCATTAGCATGGGGACGCAACATGATGTGGTTGACAGAACTCTTCTTCAACTACTTCCCAATGTACAATAAGTTCCGCGCAGTGGAGAGTATCCTCGTGGTGGCAGAGATCACAATGCCATTGCTCGGTATCATGGCATTGCAACAAGTAGTAGAGAAGAAAATAGCATGGGATAAGCTAAGGGTAAGCATCCTTACCGCAGCAGGTATTACAGGCGGTTTGTGTCTTATCTTTGCCTTGTTCGGTGGCTCAGTAGATGTCACCAGCAGTTATGATGGTCAATGGGTTAGTCAAGTACCAGCATGGTTGCGTGATGCAATCTATGTGGAGCGTGTCGCAATGATCAAATCCGACGCTTGGCGTTCGCTGATCTTCATTGTTTTGGGAGCAGGAGCAGTATATTGGTATGCATGGAAAAATACCCAACCTATTGCCAATCGCCTATTGCCAATTGCCTTTTATAGCACTCTAGCGGTACTCGTGCTCGCTGATATGATTCCAGTCAATAAGCGTTTCTTTGGCAATGATAATTTCGTAAAGGCAAAGGATGCTGAGGCATATTTCAAGATGCAACCATACGAGCAACAGATTCTACAAGACAAGTCATATTATCGCGTGCTGAACTTGGCTACTAACACCTTTAATGACGCACGCACCAGTTATCGATTGAAATCTATCGGTGGCTATTCAGCAGCGAAGTTGCGTCGTTATCAAGATTTGATTGATGAGCATATCTCAAAGGAGATGAATCCATTGATGCAAACCATTATGCAAACACAAGGGTTCATGTTACCCGATGTAAACGAGGGCAAAAATTTCCCCGTGCTGAATATGCTCAATATGAAGTATGCCGTTGTTCCATTACAAGGTGGCAAGAATACCCCTGTACAAAATCCATATGAGATGGGCAACTGTTGGTTTGTGGACGAAGTAGTGTTGGTAGATACGCCAGACGAAGAGTGTGCAGCGTTAAGAACTTTGAACTTGCACAAGCAAGCGGTAGCGGATAAGAAGTTTGCTGCATCCCTGGATATTACCCAACCAGAGGTAACGCCCTTGATGGCATTTGACAAAAACGCAATCGTGCTCACATCCTATCAACCCAATTGCTTGGAGTATGTCGCTATGACCGAGCAAAACAAAGTGGCAGTATTCTCTGAGATATACTACCCACATGATTGGCATTTGTATGTAGTGGATAAAGATGGCAATAACAGTGTAGAGATACCTCTTGCTCGCGTAAATTATACATTGCGTGCCGCAGTTATCCCTGCTGGTGCACATCAATTGCGTATGGTATTTGAACCACATGCATTGAAGACTGATAAAGCCTCTATGGCGATTCTCATTCTTGCATTGCTCTTGAGTGCAGGGGCTTTGACATCCCCTTTGTGGAGAAAAAAGAAATAAACGAAATAATAAAGTATTAGTCTATGAAAAAGTATTTATTTTTACTTGCAACATTGGCGACCCTATCGCTCTATGCACAAAACACAACACCTATTGTAGTATTAGAGGAAGATTTCTCCCGATGTACTGCCGGTACACCAGAGCAACCAGATAGCGAAAATATTGCACCTGGTACGAACTATGTATATGAAGTAGATGCAGCCTACACCCACCAACCCAATTGGTCTGGATACTATGTTTTTCAAGCTGGTGGTTGCGTAGCTATCAGCCAATACGACTACTATGGTTACATGTACGGAGGTCATATCTCTACTCCAGAGGCAGAGTTGTATGGTGAGGCTACCATCAGTTTCCGTGCTCGTCGTGCTGGTACAAGCCCTAGTGCAGGTAAACTGGACTTATCCCTATGCGACAACACTTCTGGCCGTTTGGAGTCTGTGAAGTTTGATCTCACGACCGAATGGCAAGACTTCACATGGACTAGTAGCAAAGGCACCTTCAACAATAAGAACATCTTCCAGTTTTGCACAGTAGATGGCACAATCCTAATAGATGATATCAAAGTTACTCGCGTGCGCAATTGCACACCAGGCGTGGTGGCTAATCTGCCAAAAAACAACTCAGCGACTGAATTTGTAGCCAACTGGCAACGCAGCCAAGTGGCAGACATTGATGGATATTTGTTCACAGTATGGTACAAAGAAATGCCAGAAGAGGAGATTAGCGGTACTCTATTCTACGACTTTGAGAGCATCCAAGTGAAAGCGGATGGAAAGACTATCGACACCGATAATCCTGGCTATCCAGCGGGTTGGAGCATCGATGTGTCTAGCCAAGGTAGCCAAGACATGTGTACAACCAAAGGCAATTATAAATCGGGCAAACAAGCCATCCATTTTGATGCAGAAGGCGACTATATCTTGACTCCAGAAACACCTGCACCTATCCATAAAATCAGTTTCTGGGTGAAGCCTAGCAGCATGGCTGAAGAGGAGTACAACTATTCGATGGTGGGTGTACATGTCAAGAATATGGATGGCAAGTGGGAAGCTATAGCTAATCTCCCTAACTATTGGATGGAAAAGAATGGCGGATACCTCACTTTTGAAGGTGATGAAATAGGCAATTACGTTACTCAAGTGAAATTGGAGTGCGTAGGTTCGTATGGCATCACATTTGCCATAGATGATATCACATTGGAATACCAAACACAAGCAATGCCTGTCCAATGGATCACCGATAGTCTGGTGGTAGATACCTTCTGCGTAGTCAGCGATATTGACCCAACGAAAGACTACTTCTACCATGTCAAGGTCAAAGAAGGCGATATGATATCCGAACAGAGTGAAGACATTTGGGTAGATGGTATCCAAGGGGTGACACCAGTGGCATTGCCAGCATCGGAGGTAACAGAGAATAGTTTCACCGCTAACTGGGAGAAGAACTACCATGCAGACAGTTACAAACTCAATATACTACAGACCACAACAACCAAACGAGACAACGAAGAGGTCGTGATACTAGAAGAGGACTTCAGCGGTATCAAAGATGGTACCTTCGACAATCCAGGTTTCTCATGGGATTTGGTACATAGCCTGAGTGCGAATGGTCAAAGCGAGCATGATTGGTTGCTTACCTACCCTCGTTGGGTTGTGGGCATGGCAGGTAGTCAAGGTCCTAACTACTACAGCGGCAAGGCAGGCTTGGTCGTAGGTCCTGAAATGAAGTTTGGCAATAACGCTGTTAAGGTGTCATTCAAAGCCTACAACAAGGTGCCAGGCGACCGCCTTTGGGTGATGATCATCAAGGACCACGAAGCAGCACAAGCGGAGATAGGTATGCCTGTAGCCTTTAGTGCAACAGCAAGTGGGTATATTACAGATTCTGTCATATTGTCGGGTATAGACTTTGGTAATACCCCATTGCATGTAGCCTTTATGAGCGAACAAGGCGAGTACTATGTGGATGATATCAAGATATCCTTCATCGTACCACAAGCAGGAACATTGGTAGAGATTCCATATAAGACGATAGAGGTAACGGACACTTCATACACCTTTACTGACTTGCCAGAAGGCATTACAGATTATGCGTATAATGTAATGGTAAAGCGTACTAAAGACTTCTATACCTATACTTCTAACTATTCTAACACTATTGAAGTCAAACTAGTTAGTACAGATGTAGAGGAAATTACAACCCAAGAAAGCAACACCCACAAACTCCTACATAATGGTCAAATCCTCATCCATCGTGATGGTAAGACCTACAATATGATGGGAGTGGAGATTAAATAATCGTAGAATGATTACCCTGATTATTTGCACATACAATCGAGAGAAGTATATCGGTCCGCTGTTGGATAGTATCGCTAAGAATGACTATCCAACAACGGATTACGAGATTGTGTTGGTGGACAACAACTGCACCGACAATACGCATGGAGTGTGCGAGCAGTTTTCCGCAGCGCATACACAGATCAACTTCCGCTACACTGTAGAACCTGAACAAGGTCTCTCCGCAGCACGTAA
The DNA here is from genome assembly GCA_045119815.1 of Paludibacteraceae bacterium. Taxonomy (GTDB): domain Bacteria; phylum Bacteroidota; class Bacteroidia; order Bacteroidales; family Paludibacteraceae; genus Colicola. Next base: position 6,430 of record JBGVEC010000127.1, read on the forward strand.
TAAGGGAATCAAAGAGGCAAAAGGGGATATTATCATCTATGTGGATGACGATGCCTTGGTAGATAGTGATTATATCCGTATTTATGCAGAGCATTTTGCTGCTAATCCAGAAACAATGGCGGCAGGTGGGCCTATAGAGCCATTATACGAGACCTCAGAGCCCGCATGGATGTCACCATACACCAAAGCTTTGCTGACAGCATGGATGAACTATGGCGATAAGGTAAGAGAGTACCCCAAAGGTCGTTATCCAGGCGGTGGCAACGCTGCATATAGAAAAGTGGTATTTGATAAGGTAGGGTTATTCAACACGGAATTGGGAAGAAAAGGCAATTTGCTTTTGGCGTCAGAAGAGAAGGATATCTTCGACAAGATGCACGCTTTGGGTATGCAGGTACTCTACCTCCCTACTCCAGTCTTGCACCATATTATCCCGCAAACCAAATTAGAAGAGGACTATTTCAATCGTTTGACTCTGCAGATAGGCCGTAGTGAACGCATGCGTACATGCGCAATATCCAAAGGTAAATACCTCAAACGCCTACTCTCCGAAGGCATCAAATGGGGAGGAACATTGGCATTATTGGGCATCTACACACTACAACTCCACCCTATAAAAGGATGGAAACTAGTACTTTTCCGCAAGAATGTAACGAAAGGATTGTTGGGCGGCTAGTCCAGCAATTGAAGTTTCTCGAAAACTAATTCACAACTATTCTTACCACTCGTCTCGCCCCAGAACTTATCTAATATCTTCTGGCGGGCAATTGCGTCCATCGTATAGTCATTGGTAGAAATCACCTGGATAAGTTCATCAAATGTATAGACTTTTCTTCCGACAATATTATCCTGAATATCAAAGATAAACTCACGACTATTCACATACTCCTCATAATCATAATGGAAGAGAATGACATGCTTATCAGGCATAAGGATATAGTCGTACAAAATAGACGAATAGTCCGTAATTAGCACATGGGTGTATGGCAAGATGCAATACATATCCACATTGCCGTCTAAGAAGATTAGGTTACTATATGCGATTGACCTATCAATAATAGTATTGGCATGGGGCTTCATCAATACGCATGCATTTTGCGCCGCAGCGCAAGCATTAAGAGCGTTGAGATCAAAGCCGTTGGCAAAACACTCCCGCTGCGAATCGCGCCAAGTTGGCATATACACCAATACGGTTTCGTATTGCTGAATATGTGCCACTAGTTGCTTGGTAGCATCTGATTCGTATTTCTGGATAAACGCTCCCACTTGTGCCAGTGGCTTGTTCAAAAGCATATTACGCGGACAGCCTGTCTGAATACATTGTTCCTTGCTTATACGGAAGGATTGCGAGAATACTCCATCAAAGAAATCTGTAGTAGATACCATATAGTCTGGACGACGAAATGGTGCAGGATGGAAGAAGGTATCACGTATATCGCGCTGAACATATCGTTTGGCTAAGTCACCTTTGGTAATTCCAAACTCGATGGCCTTCATCGGTACTCCGTGCCAGAGATTGACGATCTTAGCACTACCTGCGAGGCAGAAAGCTATATCCGACGAATAGGAATTGACAAACCAGTATTTTGCTCTCAATGCATACCATAGTCCTTTAAATGAAGCCACAAAATAAGCTTCATAACCCAAACTAC
>JBGVEC010000128.1:0-3434 GCA_045119815.1 Paludibacteraceae bacterium
AACCGACAAAACCGAACCGAGCAATACTATTTTAGATACAATGTCGAGCCGTCAATCGTTGGAGATGATGCATTTGGCAAACTAACTATTGACGAGTACGACAAACTCTGTGATTATAAATAACGAGAAGCATCCAGCGAAAGTGTAAAATTTAATACACCTATACCAAGCTGAGGTGTATTTCACATCCTCATTAATAATATCCGTCACTCTCCCCACATTTCCATAGTACATTATTTGTATTTACACTTTTTGTAATAACAATTTGTGTAATTACATATTTTGTATTATATTTGCTGCAAAGAAACTAAAAACAGGCATTATGGAAACTCCTTTTATCTTTGGAAAAATCGCAACAGAGAAGAATTTTACAGACCGAGAGATGGAAACTGCAAACTTGGTTCAGAACTTCACATCGCTTATCAATACTATTATTATTTCTCCTCGTCGCTGGGGCAAGAGCTCACTTGTGAACAAGGCCGCAAAGTTGGCGATGGAGAAGGACAACAAGTTGCGTATATGTCATATTGACCTTTTCAATGTGCGCAATGAGGAGCACTTCTATTCGTTGCTTGCACAGAAGGTTATCGCTGCGACATCGACCAAGTGGGAAGAGGCCGTAGAGAACGCAAAAAGCTTTTTCTCGCACCTTGTGCCGAAGATTTCTATTGGCACTGATCCTACAAATGAGGTGGCGATCGATTTCGATTGGGACGATGTAAAGCGTAATCCAGACGAGGTGCTTGACCTTGCCGAGAAAATTGCACAGAAGAAGGGACTCAAAATTGTGATTTGCGTTGATGAGTTCCAGAATATTGCCGAGTTTGCCGATCCTGACTATTTCCAGAAGAAGTTGCGCTCGCATTGGCAGCAGCATCAGAGCGTTGCATATTGCCTTTACGGAAGCAAGCGCCATATGATGTTGGAGGTATTCACTCACTCGTCCAAACCATTCTATAAGTTTGGCAACCTGATGTTCCTTGACAAGATCGAAATGCCATACCTTGTAGAGTTCTTCAATAGTCGTTTTAAGGATACAGGCAAGCGTATTAATGAGGATGCTGCTCACTTAATCGCAGAACTTGTAGATAACCATCCTTATTACGCACAGCAGCTCGCACAGCAGTCGTGGTTGAGAACAAACGATGTGTGTACTATTGAAATTGTACGCGAGGCCCACGCCGCACTGGTAGAGCAGTTGAGCCTATTGTTTGTAACGATTACCGAGACCTTGACAACGCAGCAACTTAACTACCTTAAAGCTCTCATTGCTGGCGAAAAGGCAATTAGTTCAACCGATGTGATGCACCGCTACAAAATATCATCTCCGACATCTGTGGCTCGCTCAAAGGCTGCTCTTATCAAGAATGATATTTTGGATAACAAAGCTGGCGAGATCTCGTTCCAAGATCCTATCTACGCCTATTGGTTGAAGACGGAGTATTTTGCAAAATAAAAGAGGATTTACTGTAAACGCGAAAAGACTCTGCTAAGTTTTGAATATAACTTTAGCAGAGTCTCTTTTTATTCTACACCTCAATAAACTTCCCGCCATCGAAACCACTGAGATTTTCACGGTAATAGACATAGCCAAGCTGATTGCAAACAATGCGAGTGTTGCCGATTGTAGCATCTATGTTGGCGTGCGAGTGGCCAAATATCCACGCATTGATACGGCTGTCGGCGATAAAGTCGCCTAACTCCGTTGCGAAGGCACTATTCAGCAAGTTGCCCTTATGCTCTGGCGCAACGACAGCCATTGTAGGCAGATGATGGGTTACTACCACGATACGCTCAGCGGTACTCTCCGCAACGCTCTGCTTGATAAAGTCCAGACATTTCTCGTGCTCGGTATTAAAGTCGGTAGGAGTAAAGCGGCGACCATTGTACAGAATCTGCCGAAAATCATTCATCCCTCGATGCACAAAATACTCATCCTCGGGGCGAATGTGCGACCAAAGGGTCGAGAGAATGAAATCAACATTATCAATCCTCACAACCTTATTTTGGTAGTAATGCACATTTGGCAATATCTTATGGCTCCAACTATCGCCATAGGCTAATACATCGCCATTACCATAAAACTCGTGGTTGCCGGGCACCAACAACACCTCACGGTAATTTGCTGATGCCCACTTCCAGAACTTCAGATTTGGCAATGTCCTATCCCGTAGGTAACCAGTATCACCTGCAAAGACCAAAACATCGCCAGTAGCCTCAAACGGCTCGCTCTTTATAAATCTTGAATTATCTGACAACTCCAAATGTATATCAGATGCAAATTGTATTTTCATAGTTATCAATTCTTTTAACTTTTTGTATAAATCAATTCATACTCCTCCGCATTAGACTTGTTATCTAATATGCCCTTAGCGAAATAGAACTTATTGTATTGACATTGCGTGTTTTCAAGTTCTTCCTCTAAAAAGCCTATGCTTTCATTGTATTTATCAATATCCTTACTAATCTTATCATACAAATCCACATTAGCCTTGAGTATGCGAGTTTCTAACTTAGCTATAGTGGCCTTGTGCTTTGCAATAGACCTCTTATAATCCTCTATTTTTTCATTATAAAAGGCTAAAACTCTATCGAGCTGTTCTACTGTCAATGTTCGTGGAGAAGAACTCCACTGAAGCACATCTAATTGACGACTTAGGGTAGTAGAAAGACGGAACAACTCACATCCGAAAGATTTGTGAACATTCTTATTGTATTCATCTACCTTATATATAGCTGCTATTATCTCATCTTTTGATAAATTGCTTGTTTCCTCAAAGGATGGATGTTCTCTATACTCCAACAGGGGTGTATTCCTGTTTCTCAAATAGATAGTTGTGTATTCGCTCATAACTCAATCTTTTTATTTCTTACTCTGTTCTACTTGTCTTTCTATTATCCTCTTTACCTGCTCAAATGAGATAGGTGTAAAGTTGTTGTTATCCACTCCAACATCATATTGTGTCGGGAATAGCATATGTAGTCGAGGTGCATCTATGCCGGTGTTTTGCTTACTTGTATGCACATGGCCGAATAGCTGCCAAGTATCTCGATATGCCCCACCATAGCACAAGAAGGGGCAGTGGTTGAGATATATCTTCTGCTTCCCAACCTCGATGTGCATCTGCATTGCGATATGCTCAAATCGGCTATAATATCCTTGTCTCAAATTCTTGATATCGTGGTTTCCGACAATCAGGTAAATCTTACCATTGAGCCTATTAAGGATATTAGCCCATTCCGCCGAACCTCCTAGACAGAAGTCGCCAAGATGAAAGACTATATCGTCAGGACCGACTACGCTATTCCAGTTGGCTATGAGTGTTTCGTTCATAACCTCCACATTCTTAAATGGCCTACCACAGAAGTTGATAATATTGGCGTGGTAGAAGTGAGTGTCGGATGTAAAGAACACCCTATCTCCATCAAATTTG
>JBGVEC010000129.1:0-26041 GCA_045119815.1 Paludibacteraceae bacterium
ACCATATCGTATTAGGCTATGCCGACAAGAACCACGCCAGCGCTGGTTTCTCTTCTACCAAGAAGTATATTGACGTTACTACTGCCACCTTCAGTGGAGAGAATATCACTCTCAGTGAATCTACAACCATCACCCTCAAGAAGAATGGCACCTACTGGAACCTCTATATAGGTTCTAAGCCTGTGGGACATAAGTCCGGTTATAGCGATTTGGACGCTAACCAAGGCACTATGACCAACTTCGCTATCTCCATTGAGAATGGCAATGCTAAAATCGTTAGCCAAACACCGGGCAAGAACAATAATCAGGTGTTCTTTGCCTATAACCCTTCGTCACCACGCTTCGCGCTGTATCATGCCGGTAGTAACATGAAATCTATCTCACTCTACCGCCTCGATGAGTCTTCTATACCCGATGTAGTAGTCAAGGAGGTGAGCGTTAATCCTACTTCTCTTACCCTCCGTGTGGGCGAACAAACTACCCTTACCGCTACCCTTACACCAGCGGATGCAGTGGACCAAACTGTTGAATGGGGTACCACCAATCCCGAAGTGGTTACCGTCAGCGATGGCGTTGTGACGGCCGTTGCCAAAGGTACAGCCCAAATCTGGGTGAAAGCTACCGCTGTGAACATCGCCGACACCTGCTCTGTGACTGTACTAGGCGCTATGGACCAGACCACCGTTACCTACAACGCAGTCAAAGATCTTGCCTACCTCACCGATGGTGCAAAAGTGTTCTTTGGCACCAGCAAAGAGGGCGAGGATTATATCATGGGTATCTATAACGAAACGACCAGCAAGAACAATATCAAAGGTGTCTCTGCTACCTACGGCGAGAACCGCCATACCGTGACCGCCGAGCAGGCATACGCCTACACCGTACAACGCGATGGCGACTATATCATCTTTGTGGATGCTGACGGCAACTACCTACGCCCTATCAGCGACAGCAAACTGCGTAGTAGTACCACGTTGGACAACCAAGCTAAATGGACTATCAACTCCATCAATCAAGACGACGCTACCGTAGAGGTCAAGAACGCTGGCTTCACCTCACGCTATATCTACAACAACTGCCAGGGTACCAACGAGATATTCAATATCTATAGTGGCTATGACGATAGCTACTTAGCCAAGACCATCCTTTATTCCAGCATTGCTCCTGAATGGCAGGACCGCGTGCTAGACTCCTGGATCACTGTAAGCGACACCATCCTCGATTGGGGACAATATGAACCCGACACTACCTATGCTTCGGATGAGTCGTGGAAAGACTGGGGCGACGTGCGTCGTTTTACTCTTACTTTCAACGATCTTACCGATGATATCACTGTCACCCTCACGGGCGATACCGCATTCTATTGTGGCACAGAGGTGATCCGAACCACCGCTAAACAACCAGTAGAGCTCTCTGTCTATTGGGAAACTGATGAGGTAGGCGTCTATACTGGCGAGTTGCACCTATCCACCGCCACCGAAGGAGTAGAGGATATTGTTATCCAACTACGTGCGGAGGCTGTGCCAATGGGTACGCTGCCTGACCCTGATCAACCTAATTTCTCCCTATCGACCCATACGATGAACTTCAACCTCTCGCAAGATAATAACTTCAGCGACTTGCAGATGTTCACTTTCAGCGCCTCTAATCTACAAAAGACGCTCTACTGCAAGTGGGAACATACGAGCAGCATACTCTTCCAATATGAGTACCAAAATGCGTGTATGGAGATCCTAGCCGGCGATTATGAGTTGGAACTCAACGGCTCAGCACATTTCCCTGTAGGTTATGACTATATAGATGAGGAAGTGCTAGTGGCAGTTGATGACCTATATGCGGCAGGAAACTATACTACTAAGTTGCATTTCTATAGCTATGAGAAGGACAGCAAAGAACAATTATCTATTGATGAGTACGTTACAATTCGAGTGAATGTCTCTTTGCCTACTGATGTGGAGAACGTAGAGGATGATATGCGATGCGACGTAACCAAATTGCTCCGCAATGGCCAGTTGGTAATTCGTCGCAATGGCGTGGAGTATAATACCTGTGGAATGCGCCTGGAAACTACAAGGAGATAAAATCACCTTACTCTAGCGCAAAGGTAGCGGAAAAGTCTATTTTTTGTAAAAAATGCACCAATTATTTGGTCAATCCAAAAAAAAGCAGTAATTTTGCAAACGCTTTCTATGAAAGCCAATAAATGTGACATCGTTTGGATGGAAAATCATGCGAGGTCATAATCGTTTAACTAATTAATTTTTAATACAATTATGTATTTAACATCTGAGAAAAAAGCAGAACTCTTTGCTAAGTATGGCAACGCTGCAACTAACACCGGTAGTGCTGAGAGCCAAATCGCACTCTTCACTTTCCGTATCCAACACCTCACCGAGCACCTTAAGAAGAACCACAAAGACTTCGCTACAGAGCGTGCTTTGACCATGTTGGTAGGTAAACGTCGTCGCCTCCTCGATTACTTGAAGGCTAAAGACATCGAGCGCTACCGTGCAATCATCAAAGAGTTGGGTATCCGTAAGTAATTACATACCACGCTTCAAAAAACAAGACGCAACCTTCGGGTTGCGTCTTTTGTTATGACCAATTTCTTATTATGTTCAGGCTGCCAACCAAATATGTTCTGGATTTTTTTATATTTTTGTAGCTCGCATTGCGAGCGTATTTTTGTTAAATAAACTTCACTAGATAATCGCGTGGGCAATAGCCGTTGCAATATTGGCTTGGCCAGCACGACTAGGATGAATACCATCTGCACAAAGACATTTGCGCAAATCCTTGAACGACATACTCACGTCTATCAATGGCACATCTGCCGCATTGGCTACGCGCTTGACAGCATCATTGTACAACTCATGCCCTGCCCAAATGGTGTCTGTGCTACCCTTGAGCCATTCCAATACATTGCTTTTCTCTCCAGCACTAAATTTAGAGGTAAAGAACTCAAAATATCGCTCGGCATCCATAGCAGGCAATGACATAACCAATGGCGTGATACCCGCCTGGCGTAATTTATCTATGATACGCGCATAAGTCTTCTCAAACACACTAATAGGAGTCTTAGGCAAGTGTTCCTCATTAGGTGTTTGTGCTATCGCTCGCCAGTCATAATCGCTATCGTTGCCTCCATAGCAGAGTAGGGCATAGTTCACATTCTCCATACCTGCAAGGTGGCGATCGAGAATCCTCTCACCCACCTCTATGGTGCAGCCCATCTTGCCTAGATTAACAGGCTCCACACGCAAATGTTGAGCTACTTGATCTACTATATTATTATCCGCCAATGCATAGTGCATTTGACCTGTGGTCTCTATATTCAACAATACTCCTTTGATGATGGAGTCGCCTAGAGCAATAAGTTTAGTTTTCATAATTACTATTTTATTGAGATTTCGACTGCAAAATTACTGCCATTTTTCTGCCTATGCAAATAAATGTGATAGTACGGCATGATTTTTGTGGAAAAAGCAAATAAAGGGACAAAATAATCATATTTGTGACGAAATATCCTGGTTTAGATATTCGTCACATCATAAAATAGGACTAAAATGAATAAATTTCCAGCAATTATGACCGCCTTGCGCGGCAATCTAAGTTTTGTGGCGACATTGCCACTGTTCTGGTTGTTTTTTGTGGTGCTATACGAACCAGATATGTGGATCCAACTCCTAGAGATGGAGCATGTGTTGGTACATTCCAATGCGGCTATTATTACCAGTATCTTGCTTGGTGTGATGCTGATTTCACGTGCTGTCTTATTGGTTGTGCATGGTAACTTCAAAATGACTTGGTCCAAGATGATTCTGTGGGAAGTATGCGAAGTGGTACTAATGGCTTTTTTTGTGTCGTTGTATATCACTCTGATGTTCCATGGTGAGTATATGTACTTCTATATATTAGGTAGGTGTCAGTTGGCTTTGTTGCTTACCATGATATACCCATATGTGGTACTCAATTTGGCGTTTGCTTATGTGGGCGAAAAAGAGAAAGAGGTCTATGATGACTCGCTCATGCGCTTTGTGGATAACACTCAGAAACTCAAACTCATGATTGCTTCGTCCGCTGTGCTCTATGTAGAAGCTGATGAGAACTATGTACATGTACGCTATATGGAAGGAGAGCGCGTAAAGGACTATCCCCTTCGTGCCTCGATGAAATCGCTCGAAGAACTGATGCAGAAGCATGGTCTGTTGCGTTGCCAGCGAAGCTACTACATTAACCCGAATCACATCAAAGTGCTTCGCCGTGACAAAGAGGGTATGATCTCCGCCGAATTGGATGTAGCCAACCAGAAGTCCATCCCTGTATCACCTAAATACTACGAAACAGTAGCCAAGGGTTTGTAGCCTCCTCGCCTCGCCTAATTTTTTTTACAAAAAATACCCCAATAATTTGGTCATTTCAAAAAAAAGCAGTACCTTTGCACGCTTTTTCGCGTTTTGGGCTCCCAAGTAGCGCTGCTAAGGGGACGGATGATGGCGGAAGAAATCTTTAGAACCATTGGAACTTTTAGAACTTTTGGAACTTTTGAAACTCCCTAATTGCCATGCCAACGTCGACGACTTAGTATCTCGCCCGGCCGATGTAATAATTAAAAACATTTTTAAACAATGTACGCAATTGTAGAAATGCAAGGTTTCCAATACAAAGTGGAAGCTGGCAAAAAACTCTTTGTTAACCGCATGGACGCTGAGAAAGGCGCTGAGGTAACATTTGAGAAAGTGCTCCTCGTTGACAACAACGGTGAGGTAAAAGTAGGTGCTCCAGTAGTAGAGGGCGCTAAAGTAATTTGCGAAGTACTCGACAACGAGTGCCGTGGTGAGAAAGTTCTCGTATTCCACAAGAAACGTCGCAAAGGCTATCGTAAGTTGAACGGCCATCGTCAAGATTTGACCAATCTCGTAGTTAAAGAGATCGTGTTGGCTTAATGTGTAACCCTTAAAAAACCAAGTTTTAAAGAAGTATGGCACACAAGAAAGGTGTCGGTAGTTCCAAGAACGGCCGCGAATCAGAAAGCAAACGCTTAGGTATCAAAATCTTTGGTGGACAATTCGCTAAAGCAGGTAACATCGTAGTACGCCAACGTGGTACTGTACACAACCCAGGTGAGAACATGGGTATGGGTAGCGACCACACTCTCTTTGCGTTGACCGATGGTATCGTTACTTTCCAAAAGAAACGTAACAACAAGTCTTACGTATCTATCCAACCTATCGCAGAGGCATAAGAAGGGGTAACCCATAGTCTCGGCAAGAGGAATGGCAAATAAGTTTCTCCTACCGATTGCCTCGGCAGTTGGCAGGAGAAATTTGTTTTTTATTACAACTCTGAACAATCCTAAACAGCGGCATTGCCGCGCTGAACAGCCCGTCTACGGGCGCTGAACAATACTTTTGTATGTTAACACTCAAACAGATATACGACAACAAGGCAGCCATCATCGCTGGCTTGGAGAAAAAACACTTCGCTGCGGCTGCGGAGACCATCGAGCAAGTCATTGCTCTCGACACCGAGCGCAAAGCAGCGCAACAAAAGAAAGATAACGCTTCTGCAGAGATGAACAAGATCTCTAAGTCTATCGGCGCACTCATGGCGCAAGGCACAAAAGAAGAAGCAGAGGCAGCTAAAGCACAAACAGGTGCTCTCAAACAATCTATCCCAGTGCTTGAGGCAGAGATGGCTAAGGCAGAAGAGGCGCTCACCGCACTCCTCCTCACTATCCCTAACGTACCTTACGACCTTGTGCCAGATGGCGGTAGCGCAGAGGATAACCTCGTCGTGAAAATAGGCAACTGGGCTAACCAACCTATGATCGACAAACTCGCAGCTGAAGGTACTATCGCTATCCGCGATTGGGATACTGCTACCGATGAACAACTAGCAAATGACGACAAACTCCCACATTGGGAATTGGCGAAGAAATACAACCTTATCGATTTTGACCTCGGCGTGAAGATCTCTGGTGCAGGTTTCCCTGTATATGTAGGATTAGGCGCACGCCTACAACGCGCGCTCATCAACTTCTTCCTCGCAGAGGCTAACGCAGCAGGTTACACTGAGATCATGCCTCCTACCGTTGTGAACGAAGCTAGTGGTTATGGTACAGGACAATTGCCTGACAAAGAGGGACAAATGTACCATTGCCAACTTGACAACCTCTACCTCATCCCTACCGCAGAGGTTCCTGTGACCAATATCTACCGCGATGTGATCCTTGAGGAAGCACAACTACCTATCAAGAACTGCGCATATACCCAATGTTTCCGTCGTGAGGCAGGTTCTTATGGCAAGGACGTACGTGGTCTCAACCGTCTCCACGAGTTTAGCAAAGTGGAGATCGTACGCATCGATACACCAGAGCACTCTGACGCTAGTCACAAAGAGATGCTTGAGCACGTAGAGGGCTTGCTCCAAAAACTCGAACTCCCATATCGTATCCTCCGCCTTAGCGGTGGCGATATGTCCTTCACAGCCGCTCTCTGCTACGACTTTGAAGTATATTCAGAGGCACAACATCGTTGGTTGGAGGTCTCTTCTACATCCAACTTCGATACCTACCAAGCTAACCGTCTGCACTGCCGCTATCGTCGTGCAGAGGACAAGAAAGTGACTTTGGCTCACACCCTCAACGGTTCTGCTTTGGCTCTCCCACGTATCGTGGCAGCCCTCCTGGAGAATAACCAAACACCTGAAGGCATCCGCATCCCTAAGGCGCTTCAACCATATATGGGTTGTGAGGTGATTAAGTAGGACGCTCGCAAAGCGAGCTATTGGACGCTTCGCTATGGGATATAGGTTATAGGCGAGATAACAACAATCGCTCGATGTTATGCATCGGGCGATTGTTTATTTAGGGGTAACTAGGATAACTAGTGCTGCTAGACTATCTAGGACCTATCTTTCTCGATGAGCGCGAGGAGCTGGGCAACAGCATCTTCTTGGGGGATGTTCTTGAGTACACACTCTTTGCCTTTGTACAGACTGACTTTGCCACGACCTGCACCTACATAACCGTAGTCGGCATCTGCCATTTCGCCAGGACCGTTGACAATGCAACCCATGATGCCAATCTTGAGTCCCTGCAAATGAGCAGTGGCAGCTTTTACTTCTGCAATCGTCTGCTCAAGGTTAAATAATGTACGTCCACAACCTGGGCAAGATATATATTCCGTTTTATACATACGTACACGCGCTGCTTGGAGAATGTCCTTGCTTAGACGAAGGAGATCGTCTGCCGCAAAATGCTCATTGTCGAGCACGAGCTCGGTGCAGTTGTAATCCCACAATAGTCGTCCGCATTCGGCAGCAGCATGAAGTTGGAAACTAGCCCAATCAGTATCTTCGTTGGAGTAATATACGGTATTGCCATCTACTTTGACAAGGGTGGAAGGTGCATATCTGATGCTTTGCTCGTCAGCAAAATAGTTCACCAATGCTTTGGCTACAGGTAGTTCTTTCTCGGGTGCTTCGCTCAGACTCACACGAATCGTATCGCCAATACCATCGGCTAATAATGCTCCTATACCCACAGCAGATTTGACACGGCCGTCTTCTCCCTCACCCGCCTCGGTGACGCCTAAGTGGAGTGGGAATGCCATATTCTCTTCTGCCATTTGCCATACCAATAGACGTACCGTAGTAACCATCACGCGTGTGTTGCTCGCCTTGATGGAGAGGACAATATCCTTGAAGTCCTCTGCTACAGCAACTCGCAGAAACTCCATACAACTCTCCACCATGCCTTCTGGGGTATCGCCATAGCGCGACATGATGCGGTCGCTAAGACTACCGTGGTTCACACCTATACGAAGGGCAGTCTTGTGCTCTTTGCAGATATCTAGCAATTGAACAAAGCGGTTGCGCAAGCGCTCCAATTCGGCTTGATACTCCTCATCGGTATAATCTATCTGCTTGAACTTGCGAGCTGGATCAATATAGTTGCCTGGATTGATGCGTACTTTCTCCACTACTGTTGCCGCTGCATCTGCCACATCGGATTGGAAGTGTACATCTGCCACTAATGGGGCGATAGGGCCATGAGGTGATGAGGCGATAAGGCGTTGGTGAATCTGCGCAAGGGATTCTACTTCACGCATACCTTGGGTGGTATAGCGGAGCAGTTCTGTGCCTGCTTGGATACAACGCTCTGCTTGTGCCACGCTACCTTCGATATCATTGGTGGAGGTGTTGGCCATAGTCTGAATACGAACAGGATGCTCGCTGCCGATCTCTAGATTTCCTACTTGAGTGGTTGTCGTATGACGACGGTGGTATGTGAGTTGAATGTCCATAAAGTCCGTTGTTAGTGGTTATTTAGCAATAAAAACACATATTTTTGCATTTTTTTACTGAAATATTTGGTCATGTCAAAAAAAAGCAGTAATTTTGCAGCCGATTTCGGGATTCAGTAGCTCAGCAGGTAGAGCACATCCCTTTTAAGGATGGGGTCCTGGGTTCGAGCCCCAGCTGAATCACAAAAGAGAGTACTCGATGAGGACTCTCTTTTTTTTTGGTTATACTCTAGTTGATGAGTTGTACTAGTTCGTCTAGGGTGACTAGTTGTTGTTCGCCCGTGGTCATGTTTTTGAGCATCACTTTGCCTGCTGCCATCTCATCTCCACCTACGATAGCCACAAAAGGAATCTTCTTGGCATCGGCATAGCCCATTTGTTTTTTCATTTTGGTAGGCTCTGGATAAACCTCTACGCTTACGCCCTTGTTGCGCAAGATTCCTGCCCAATGTACGGCATAGAGCAATTCCTCTTGTCCAAATGTGGCAAAGAGCAATTTGGTTGTAGATTGGAGATTCTCTGGATAGAGATTGCATTCTGCCAATACATCATAGATACGATCAGCACCAAAAGAGATTCCTACGCCCGATACGCCTGGCATACCGAAAATACCAGTAAGGTTGTCATATCGACCGCCACCAGTAATACTACCAATTTGTACATCAAGTGCCTTCACCTCAAAGATAGCGCCTGTATAGTAGTTCAGACCGCGTGCCAAGCAAAGATCTAACTCAATTTGCAATGGTGCAGGGTCATAGGTGCTTAAATCGCCATCTTGTGTGCTATGTGCATAAAGGGCAAAGATGGTTCGGAGTTCCTCAATACCCTTGAGACCTGTCTCGGAGGAGGCAAGCACTTGCGCGAGTTGATCAAGTTTCTCGGTATTGGTGCCGCTGAGGTTGAGGATAGGTTGGAGCGCCTCTACCGCCTCGGTAGGAAGTCCTTTTTCAAGCAACTCCTTGTTGACATTATCGATGCCAATCTTATCGAGTTTGTCTATCGCAACGGTGATGTCAATAATACGCTCGGGTTGACCGATGACTTCGGCTATACCAGCAAGGATCTTGCGGTTGTTGATGTGTAGGCATACACGAATACCTAGACGGCGATATACCTCCGCCACGATTTGGATGAGCTCCACTTCGCTGAGCAAAGAGTTGGTACCCACTACGTCCACATCGCATTGGTAAAACTCGCGGTAGCGACCTTTTTGTGGACGGTCAGCACGCCATACAGGTTGGATCTGGTAACGCTTGAATGGAAACTGTATCTCATCGCGGTGTTGCACCACAAAGCGTGCAAAAGGAACAGTCAAGTCATAGCGAAGACCTTTTTCACTCACTTTGGTCGTGAGCGCTCCGATGGTGGCGTTGTCCAATGCCTCGTGGCTGATGGCTGCTTTCCAATCACCTGAGTTGAGGATCTTGAAGAGCAATTTGTCGCCTTCTTCGCCATATTTACCCATTAGGGTGGAGAGATTTTCCATCGCTGGAGTCTCTATCTGTTGGAAACCATAGAGCGAGAAAACGGCCTTGATGGTATCAAAAATGTAATTGCGACGCGCCATCTCTAATGGAGAGAAGTCACGTGTGCCTTTTGGAATACTAGGTTTTTGTGCCATAAATACTATGTTTAAAAAGTTCTAGCGCTGCTACGCAGCTGTTCTAAAAGTTTTAAGGGTTATTTCTGTTGAAATAGTGCGTTGTAGATGATGTTTGTTGCGCCGGATTCGCTTTGTACATATTGCGCAGCGCGTTCACCCATCATCTCTTGGGTGGCAAATGCTGTGTCTAATGCATTGGCAAACTCCTTGTAGTTGCTCACGGACAAGGCTGCTTGTGCTTGTAGCAGTCCTTTGGCCTCACGGAACTTCTGCCATTTAGGACCGAAGACAACGGGTATGCCATATACAGCTGCCTCGAGGGTATTGTGGATGCTCACTCCAAATCCTCCTCCAATATATGCCACATGTCCATAACGATAGATGGATGAGAGGGTGCCAATTGTGTCCACGACCAATACGCGGCATTTATCGATATTGAGTGGAGTGGCCTCTGTATAGCGGATGTAGCGTCCTTCTAGCAATTGGAAGATTTGGTGCAAGTGTGAAGGATTGATTTCGTGAGGAGCGAGCACTAGTTTGATGTCCTCGTGTTCCGCGAGGTAACGCGCTAGGAACTGTTCGTCCTTGGGCCATGTGCTTCCTGCGATAAGCACTTTGTCTGATTCCGTAGTGAATCCTTCTAATATAGGTAGGTGCTTTTGTTGGTTTTTGATCTCAATAACGCGGTCAAAACGAGTATCGCCAGCGATGGTTACGGAGTGAATATTGTATTTTGCTAATAATTGTTGCGAATCAAGATCTTGCACAAAAATGTGGCTGAAACAAGACAATAGGCGACGATAGCCCCATCCCCATGGTCGGAAGAATAATTGATTAGGACGGAAGATGGCTGAGATGAGGTAAGTAGGGATGTTGTGCTTCTTGAGTTGTTTGAGGTATGAGGGCCAAAACTCGTATTTCACGAAAATAGCCATCTCTAATGGTAGTGTCCTCATCCATTTTTTCGCATTGCGCACGGTGGCAAAAGGCAGGTAGAGAACTTTGTCCACCATTGGGTAATCCTTGCGTGCTTCGTATCCAGAAGGAGAGAAGAAAGTAAGCAATATCTTGCGATGGGGTTGCTCTTGGCGTAATCGTTCTATGATAGGGCGTACCTGCTCAAATTCGCCAACCGATGCCACATGTATCCAAATGACTTTGTGCTCATTGAGGGTGGCGCACCATTGTTGTGCATGGTTCAGAGCGTGCTTTTGTCCACGCGCAAGGGCTTTGGCCTTGCGATGACCAAAGAGTGCTCCTAAACGTACTATCCAAAAATATATATTCATTATTTTGATGTTGCCGATTAAACAAAGCGCAAAGGTACAAAAAAAAATGCACATACGCAAGTTTTTGGGCTTGGATGTGCATTTTTGTAGATCAAAAAGTTTGCTTTATGCTTATTTCTCCATTGCTCCTGCAATGGAACGAGCTATTTCTGCCATTTCATCGGCGGGTAATGTCATTTTAGGATTGGAGAATGACATATCTCCTTCTTGGTTGATAGGTATCAAGTGCATATGCACATGAGGAACTTCTAGACCGATAACAGCAAGGCCTACGCGCTTGCAGTTGGTTGCAGCTTTGATTCCTTGTGCCACTTGCTTAGAAAATACCAACATCTCACTGAGGATGTCCTCGTCAAGATCAAAAATATAATCTGCCTCTGGCTCTGCTAATTTAGGTACAACCAAGGTATGACCTTTTTGTAGCGGATTGATATCCAAAAAAGCATAGAACTTGTCGTTTTCTGCCACTTTGTAACTAGGTATTTCTCCCTTGATGATGCGTGTAAAAATAGTCATAAAGCAATATGGATTATAAGCTGATTTCCAATATCTTAAATTGTAGTTTGCCTGCAGGAACAACTACTTCGGCAATATCTCCTACTTTCTTACCAAGCAATCCTTTGGCGATAGGAGTAGTGGTGGCCAATTTGCCCTCTGCTACGTTCGCTTCGCCCTCCGTTACCAATTGGTACATTTTCTCTTGGTTGGTCTTGAGGTTGAGTACCTTAACTTTGGTGAGAATCTGCACCTCGTCGGTGCTGATTGAAGTCTCATCAATGATACGTGCGTCCATAATTTTTGCTTTGATGAGAGCTATCTTGCTCTCCAATTGTCCTTGCTCCTCTTTTGCAGCATCGTATTCGGCGTTTTCGCTCAAGTCGCCTTTGTCGCGGGCTTCCGCAATAGCAGCGATCACACGAGGACGCTCTACGGTCTCCAAAAGGTGGAGTTCTTCTTTAAGTTTCTGCAGTCCTTCTGCAGTCATGTAAGTTGTAGCCATATATAATTTTAATATTTTCGGTTAAAAATTTCGTTTGCAATAAATGCTTTGCGCGCTTCTTCTATATCTGTCAAATCAGGCGCAAGATTGTTGTTGTCGTTGTTCATGGTGTTGTTGAGTTAGTTGTACTAGTTGTGCTAGTTGTGCTAGTTGTGCTAGTAGGGCTAGTAAACCTAGTAAATAATATGTTTATATATAATTTAACCATCCCTTTGAGGATGGATTTAATGCGTTTTTTTCGGGTTATTTTAAGAAACAACGAGAAACTTCCCAGCCTCTCGTTGCCATTAAACCTAAACCTTAACTATGAAAATTTATTGTTTTCGAGTGCAAAGGTACTGCTTTTTTCTTAATCGTGCAAATTTTTTGCGAAAAAAAGTGCATTTTTATTGAAAAAAAGCAATTATTCTGCAATTTCTCCCTTAAGTGTAGCAGCACTTGCCTCTAAAATGCGTACTTTAATGAATTCTCCGATATGTCTTCCTTGTCGTGGGAAGATGACTGTTTTGTACTGACTAGTGCGTCCGTACATGTCTTCCTTGCTGCGTTTGGAGTATCCCTCCACGAGCACCTCAACCGTCTTCCCTATTTCGCGTTGATTACACTCCAAGGAGAGTTTGGTTTGTAGCGCGATGATCTCGTTGAGTCGTCTCACTTTCTCTTCCTCGCTGATGTTATCTGGTAAATGTTTTTGTGCGTGTGTGCCTGGGCGCTCGCTATATTTAAACATGAATGCGGAATCAAATCCCACTTCTCGCATGAGTGAGAGCGTCTCTTGATGCTCCTCAACTGTCTCGCTGTGGAATCCGCAGAATACGTCTGTACTAATTGCTGCATCGGGTAATATGCGGCGGATAGCTGCAATTCGATCTAGATACCACTCGCGTGTGTACTTGCGGTTCATGAGCTTAAGAATACGGTTGGAACCACTTTGTACAGGCAGGTGTATAAATTTGCATAAATTACTATGTTGGGCGATGACTTGGAGCGTCTCGTCTGACATATCCTTAGGGTGAGAGGTCGTGAATCGAATACGCATATCAGGCACCAGTTGGGCGATGGTTTGGAGAAGTTCTGGAAAGTTGACTATATGCTCGTTGCCTGCGTCATCTATGCTACTATATCGGTAGGAATTGACATTTTGCCCAAGGAGTGTAACTTCCTTATAACCTTTGCTTTGTAAATCAAGTACTTCGTTTTTGATGCTTTCTACATCGCGACTTCTTTCGCGACCGCGGGTGTAGGGTACTACGCAGTATGAGCAGAAATTATTGCATCCGCGCATGATGCTCACGAAACCGGAAATTTGTTTGCCAATACGTGCTGGCATAATTTCGCGGTAGGTTTCGATGGTGCTGAGCTCTATATTGACGGCTGAATGACCTTGCTCACATTGTGCGAGAAGGTTAGGGATGTCCATGTATGCATCAGGTCCAGCGACGAAGTCAACTCCCCAATCGCGTACTAATTCTTCGCCCATGCGCTCTGCCATACATCCGATAACTCCGATCGTGCGAGTGTCTTTTTTACGATTGCGACCGCCTCGTAGTTCTTGTAGGCGGTGTTGAACTTTCTGCTCCGCATTATCGCGAATAGAGCAGGTGTTGAGGATGATGATTTCAGCTTCTTCTATTTTGTCCGCGATTTCGCAGTCCGTGTTTTGCATAATAGCTGCTACCACCTCGCTATCGGCTACGTTCATCTGGCATCCGTATGTCTCAATGTAAAATTTCTTCATATTGTTCTCTAATCAGGAATACTCCTATTTGTGTGCAAAGGTATGTTTTTTTTTGAACATAAACAAATAATATTATTAGATTGTTGGCGAAACTATGAATTATGTTGTTTTTTTAATAAAATTAAAACAAAAATATTGCGTATATAAAAAAAAAGTATTACCTTTGCAGCCTAGAATTTAGTAATTATTGATAAATTTGAATGATATGTTAAGAAAGTGTTACTTATTGCTGCTTTTAATAGTAGCATTAATGGCTTCGTGCGTTTCTCCCAGACAGTTGGCATATTTTCGCCCCGTAACTGCCGAGAGCGCAGAGGAAATTAATAAATATCTAGAGGCTCAGCCAGAACCCCGCGTGAAGGTGAATGATGCGTTGGTAATTATCGTGTCCGCATTGGATCCAGAGGCTGTTGTTCCTTACAACTTGCCTCACGTCAGTTATGCTACTCCTACTAGCGCGACTATTCCAACTACTGCTTCTTTCCAATACTATACCGTGGATGGTAATGGTGAGATTAATTTTCCTGTTTTGGGTAAATTGAAAGTAGTGGGTATGACTCAGTCAGAGGTGATCAATATGTTGCAGGATAAACTCAGTGCACAACTCGTAGATCCTATTGTTACAATGCGATTCTTAAATGCGCGTGTTACTGTACTAGGCGAGGTGAAGAATCCAGGTACATATTACTTGAACAATGGTCGTATCTCTATCCTAGAGGCGTTGGGTATGGCAGGTGATTTGACCCAATATGGACGTCGAGACAATGTGCTGATTTCTCGCGAAAACAATGGAAAATTAGAGTTTGCGCGTCTGGACTTACGTGGTGATGATGTCTTTAAATCTCCTTATTTTTATTTGCAGCAAAATGATGTGGTAATGGTAGAGCCTAACCAAGCTCGTACCACTAGCAACCAATCCATCAGTTTGTGGTTGAGTTTGGTAGGTACACTTTCTAGTGCAACAACCGTAGTTGTATCTGTATTGTCTAGCACAGGTGCACTTAAAAAATAAACCTTTATAGGGTAATAAATAGTATATCTTGAAAAATAAATAGTATGTCGCAAATAGAACAAGAAGTTGATATCCGTGCGTGGATAATTCGTATTTTGAAAAATTGGTACTGGTTCGTACTGAGTTGTGCTTTTTTTGGTGCAGTAGGTCTGTATACTTATTTTTCCACCACTAAGAAGTTTGTGGTAGATGCTAGTATCATGCTGCGTAGTGATGATGAGGCGTTGCCAAAATTTGAATTAGTGACCTCCATGATGGGCATGGGTGGAACCAAATCAACTGAGGACGAGGTAGAATTACTCACCTCGCGTGATATCTTAGGTCCCGTTGTTAAAGAGCTTGACTTGCAAACCGAATATCGCAAATACGATGCATTGAAATGGGTGGGACAATATCCTAGCCATGATTTGACAGTGGTTTACCCTCCTCTTTATACAGATACAGTTACACGGAGTGTAAATATTGATATTAAAGTACGAAAGAACGACTATGTGGTGAAAGTAAAATATGGTCGTTGGACTCGTAGCCGTCATAAGGTGAAAGATTTGACCACTCCTTTTGAAACTTGTGTGGGTATGCTATCATTTGCTATCAATAAGCCTGAGGAAGTAGAGGTGGGTGATAAGTATCATATGTATACTCTCCCAATGTTGCCATTGATCGGTTCTTACAAGAAGAATATAATTGCCGCACCTGTGCGCAAGGAATCTAATATCATAACCATATCTACTACTACGGATATGCCTACACGCGGCCGTGATTTTATCCGTAAACAAATAGAATACTACAACATGGATGCGGTATTGGATAAGAATATTATGGCGAGTAACACGGCTGCTTTTATTGAAGAGCGCTTGCGTCTCATAGAGCAAGAATTGGCAGTGGCTGAAAAGGATGTGGCTCATTATAAACAACGTTATGATATTGTGGACCTAGAGTCTGAGGCTATATTGGCATTGCAAGAAGGTGCTGAATATAAGAAACAAGTAGCCGAGATAGAGACTCAACTGAACTTGGTAGGGTATATAGCAGAATATGTGTCCGATGAAACCAAGAAGAACAATCTTATTCCAGCTAATATAGGTGTTGAAGATATTGCGCTAATTTCATTGATTAGCGAGTATAATCAATTGATGTTAGATCGCATGCGCGTACGTCGTACCGCTAGTGATAGCAACCCTGTGCTGAATCAGATGGAATCCCAATTGACAGCCATGCGTGAGAATATTATCACCACGATATCGTCTCTTACTAGCACTTTGACCATTGCTAAGCAGGATATTGAGAGACGTCAAGGAACGATTAATACCCAACGCAATAACCTACCTGATCAAGAACAAGAATTCATAGAGGTTATGCGTAACAAGGTGCTCAAAGAGGAATTGTACCTCTTCTTGTATAAACAACGCGAAGAGAATGCTTTGACCTTGGCTTCTACTGTTACCCCCGCTAAAGTGGTGAATACTCCTCAGATGAATCCAACTCCAGTGGCGCCACGATTGTCAATCATTGGACTATTCTGCTTGATATTAGGTGTGATGCTTCCATTGGCGGTAATGGTTATGTATGACATCATGAATAACCGTATATCAGACGAAGCAAGAGAGCTAGAGAGACGATTGAAGATCCCATTGGGAGGTTCATTGGTCAAGAACCACCATGGTGGACATATTGCTGTACGTGAAGGTGAAAATTCTGTTTCTGCCGAATTGTTCCGTACATTGCGTACAAACCTCCGATTTATGCAACCTAAAGATGTGAAATGTCCCGTTCTCTTGGTAACATCTAGCGTCAATGGTGAAGGTAAATCCTATGTTGCAACCAATTTGGCAATTTCGATGACATTATTGGGCAAGCGAGTTGCTCTGGTAGGATTGGACATTCGTAAACCTATGTTGGCGAATTATATGGAACTCTCTGATCAAGGATGTTTGACTAGTTATATAGCAGAAGATTCATATACTGTGGATGATCTGATTCTTCCTTCAGGTATCGCTAATTTGGATGTGCTTCCTTCTGGTGTAGTACCGCCTAATCCTAGTGAGTTATTGCAGAGCGAAAAATTGGATCAACTCTTTGTGGAACTCCGCCAACGTTATGATTACGTGATTGTCGATTCAGCCCCTGTCGCTTTGGTGGGTGATTCCTATTTGCTCCACCGCTTAGTGGATATGACCCTCTACGTTACTCGTGCTAATTACACACCATGCGAACTTATCGAGTTCATCAACCAAACCCATATGCAACAACGTTTGCCTAAGATGGTAGCGGTGTTCAATGGCGTAGATGCCAAGAAGATCGGTTATGGTTATGGATATGGTTACGGGTATAACAAGAAGAAAAAGAAATAACTAATTCTTTTGAATATAGATTGAGAGTGGTCTGTTTAGTGGATAAACATACTGCTCTCAATCGTAATCTATACACCCTATAAAACCTGTCCCCTATGATACTATGCATTGCCGAAAAACCGTCAGTAGGACGTGATATTGCTCGTGTGCTGGGTGCTAACACTCAGCGAGATGGTTTTATGGAGGGCAATGGCTACTGCGTATCATGGACTTTTGGGCACCTGTGTGCTTTGCTTGATCCACACGAATACAACGATCAATGGAAAGGATGGAATCTATCCTCTCTGCCCATGGTGCCCGTTCGTTTTGGTATCAAAGTTAGTGATGACAAAGGGATTCTTAAACAGTTTAATACGATCAAGGATCTTATTTCCAAGGCTGAAATGGTCATCAATTGTGGTGATGCCGGCCAAGAGGGAGAATTGATCCAGCGATGGGTATATCAGAAAGCAGGTTGCAAAGTTCCTGTAAAACGTCTATGGATATCTTCGCTGACCGAAGATGCCATCCGCGAGGGTTTTGCCAATCTCAAGGACCAAAGTCATTACCAGCATCTCTACGAGGCAGGTATGATGCGTGCTATTGGAGATTGGCTCTTAGGTATGAATGCTACGCGTGCATATACGCTACGTTTTGCTAAAGGAGTGGGTAAGGATCGCCAGGTGCTCAGTATAGGTCGGGTACAGACTCCTACACTGGCGCTTATTGTCAAACGTCAGTATGAGATAGAGAACTTTGTTCCACGTACCTATTGGGAACTCAAGACTGTTTACCGTGATACTACTTTTTCGGCGCAATTGCCAGCAGAAGAGGATGATTATGCTATCACATCCCTAGAGCAAGGTCAGGTATTGCTAGATTCAATCAAAAATCTGCCACTTGAAATTACTTCTGTTGAGAAGAAAAAAGGTACCGAGTTTGCGCCTCGACTATTTGACCTTACTTCGTTGCAAGTAGAATGTAATAAGAAGTTTAGCCTTTCAGCAGATGATACACTCAAGATTATCCAAAGTCTTTACGAGAAGCATGTCACTACTTACCCTCGTGTGGATACAACCTACTTGAGTGATGATATCTATCCTAAAGTGCCTGCTACACTACAAGGGATCAAGGATTATTTCCCTCTAGTGACTCCGTTGCTGTCGCTCAAAGCGGATGGTAAGAAGGGTACCGATAGCCTACCAAAATCAAAAAAGGTTTTTGATAATAAGAAGGTGACGGATCACCATGCTATCATTCCGACAGGACAACGACCAGACAATCTCTCGGAGTTAGAACGCAAGGTGTATAACCTAGTAGCATTGCGTTTTATTGCGGCTTTCTATCCGGATTGCGAGGTGTCAAATACTACCGTACTGGCTAACGCTGGGGACATTGATTTCAAGGTAACGGGTCGCCAAATCCTCAAGATGGGCTGGCGTGAAGTTTTTGCCAAAGAAAAGCAAGAAGATGAGCCACAAGAAGAGCAAAAGAGTTTGCCTGCGTTTGTAAAAGGCGAATCGGGTCCCCACGAACCACAACTCCAAGAGAAAACAACTACGCCGCCTAAATATTATACTGAAGCAACACTGCTACGTGCCATGGAAACAGCTGGTAAGACTGTGGATAACGAGGAGTTGCGTGATGCTATGAAGGAGAATGGTATAGGTCGTCCTAGTACACGTGCGGCAATCATAGAGAAACTATTCCAACGAAAGTATATCGTTCGTGAAAAGAAGAATATCAAAGCCACTGAAGTCGGTATCAATCTGATACATACCATTATCTCCCCACTGCTCAAATCGGCTGAATTGACTGGCCTGTGGGAGAAGAAGCTCCGTGAAATAGAGCGTGGGGACTTCCAAGCTCATCAGTTCTTGGATGAACTCAAGCAGATGACCGCTGAGGTTGTTCGTGAGGTGAAGTCCGATAAGTCGGGTATGCGTTGCCCTGTCTGTGGCAAAGGTGCTATTATCCGTGGTCGCACTCGCTATGGCTGCTCCCGCTGGAGAGAAGGCTGTACCTACGCAGAACAATTCTAACTCTCTAAAACTTTTAGAACGATTAAAACTTTTTTAACTAATGCAGTGCAGATACACTGCATATATGCTCTATGACCATAGCAGCTAAGGTCATACCAAAGACACCTACGACTGGGGCTATAGTGCCTTGGTCGCTTGCTATCTCCTCGGAATAGACACATTGAATCTTAGAGGCTGGCAGTAACTTCTCCTTTTTTATACGCGTACGCAGCGCGCGCGCGAGGGGACAACCTTGTACTTTCCAAAACTCTGCGGTGCGGATATGTAGTGGGTTGAGTTTGCGACCAGCTCCCATACTAGAAAAGACTTTACAACCAGCATGGGTTGCATTGTAAAGTAAGAGTGCTTTGCAGTCCACCATATCAATCGCATCAACTACAATATCGTACTGCGACAAGTCAAAACTAGCCGCTGTGTCTGCATTATATTGGCGCTCGATGACTTGTATGTCTGCTTCAGGACAAATAGAAAGCAGTCGCTTTTGCAGCTCAATCACTTTGCTTTGTCCGATATTGTCGTGTGTGGCTACCACTTGACGATTAAGATTAGTACGATCTACTACATCAAAATCTACGAGTGTCATGTGGCCTATACCGGTGCGAAGCAAACTCTCCGCACACCATCCGCCTACACCTCCTACGCCGAAAATAATTACACGTGCCTCTTGCAAAGCACGAAAACCATCAGGACCTATAAGTTGAGTTGTTCTTGTAAACATAGTCTGAGATTATAGGTTAAAGTTACGAACAATGGCTAAAGCGACATTGATACCATCTAATGCACATGACGTAATACC
Organism: Paludibacteraceae bacterium; assembly: GCA_045119815.1. GTDB lineage: Bacteria > Bacteroidota > Bacteroidia > Bacteroidales > Paludibacteraceae > Colicola. Next base: position 20,120 of record JBGVEC010000129.1, read on the forward strand.
TCCAGCATAGCCTGCACCTTCACCACATGGGTATAGTCCTGGAGTAGAGACGGACTGCAATGTGTCTGGGTCGCGAGGAATACGCACGGCACTACTGCTGCGGCTCTCGACACCCAAGATAACTGCCTCGTTGGTCAAGAAACCACGATACTTGCGGTCAAAATCACGGAAACCCTGTTGCAAGCGTTTGCCAATATGTGCAGGCAACCATTCATCCAATCGACTAGATACCATGCCAGGTAGATAACTACATGCAGGCAAAGTCTTACTTGCTTTGCCCTCTACGAAATCCTTCAAGCGTTGAGCAGGTGCTAGGGATGGTTCTCCACCATGCTGATACGCCAATTGCTCTAGGTATTGTTGGAAGGCTAATCCCTTTAGTTGGAACTCCTGAACTCCTGAACTCCTAAACTCCTGAACTATACTTACAAGGTCCTCCGGACGAATCTCCACCACCATACCTGAGTTGGCAAAAGGAGAATTGCGGTGGCTGGCAGACATGCCGTTGACCACACAACTGTTCTTTGCACTACCAGCAGGGACGATATGTCCACCAGGACACATACAGAAGGAATAGACACCACGACCTTGTACTTGTGTCACCAATGAGTAGGATGCATTACCAAGGAGTTTAACTAACTCTGGTGATGGGTCGTGATACATCAGTCGGTTGATCAAATCTTGTGGATGTTCTGCACGCACGCCCATAGCGAACCCTTTGTCCTCTAGCAATACGCCCTCATCCATCAACATTTGATAGGTGTCATGAGCGGAGTGACCGATAGCAAGGATCGTAGGGTTATTAGGTGATAGGGCGAAAGGCGAAAGGCTAGAGATGCAGGTGCCAAAATGTATTTCTCCGCCATGCTCCATGATACACTCGCGCATGGCACGGATGATGCTAGGCAGTTTGTCACTACCGATATGGGCATGTGCCTCATAGAGGATATTATCTTTCGCTCCGAAATGATGGAAGAGCTCCATCACGCGTTGCATATTACCCCGTTTCTTGCTGCGGGAGTAGAGTTTGCCGTCTGAGAAAGTTCCTGCACCACCTTCTCCAAAACAGTAGTTAGACTCGGTGTTGAGTCCTTGGTTGCGGTTGAGCGTAGCGATATCTTTCTTACGCTCAGCTACGTCTTTTCCTCGTTCGTAGATGATGGGTTTGATGCCGTGCTCAATGAGAGTCAAGGCCGCAAACAAACCCGCAGGACCCGCTCCGATAATATTGACACTGCGCTCGGCATCGTGTACATCTTGGAATACAGGCGTTTCGTAGAGTGGAATAGGCGCTTCTCTCTCAATAAACCGATCATTCTCATCGGTGAGCAGGGTGAGGTTAACCTTTAGCTGCTTCTGACGTGCATCTACAGAACGCTTCACGACACGGAACTTCTGCTCCATGTCGTGTGCCTTCTCAGGGGTTAATATGAGAGTTTGGGAATTCAATCTTATTTCTTAAGCGCTGCCATAAGCTTCTCCTCGATTTCGGCAGCAAGTTCTGGGTTGTCCATCAGCACTTTCTTAGCACCGTCGCGACCTTGAGCAAGCTTATTACCGTCGTAGCTATACCATGAGCCTGCTTTAGACAAGATGCCGTGCTCTACACCCAAATCCACTAGCTCACCTGCACGTGAGATACCCTCGTTGAACATCAAATCAAACTCCGCTTTCTTGAATGGAGGAGCCACTTTGTTCTTGATGACTTTCACACGCACTTGGTTTCCGAGGATCTCATCTCCCTCTTTGATCGCTGTACCCTTGCGAATATCGATACGCACTGAAGCGTAGAACTTCAACGCGTTACCACCGGTTGTGGTCTCTGGGCTGCCGAACATCACACCGATCTTCTCGCGCAATTGGTTAATGAAGATACAGGTGGTTTGGGTCTTGTTGATGGTAGCGGTGAGCTTGCGGAGCGCTTGTGACATCAGTCGCGCTTGCAATCCTACACGGTTGTCACCCATATCGCCTTCAATCTCAGCTTTAGGGGTCAAGGCTGCCACAGAGTCAATCACCACGAGATCCACCGCAGCACTACGGATCAACTCATCTGCGATATCCAATGCTTGCTCGCCACAGTCAGGTTGTGCAATCAGCAAGTTGTCGGTATCTACTCCCAATTTCTCTGCATAGAAACGGTCAAACGCATGCTCAGCATCGATGATAGCAGCAATACCGCCTTGCTTTTGCACCTCTGCCATTGCGTGAATAGCAAGGGTAGTCTTACCAGAAGACTCTGGACCATAGATCTCAATGACGCGACCACGTGGATAACCACCCACGCCGAGTGCAACATTCAAACCTACAGAACCAGTAGGAATTATTGGGATATCTTCGATCTTGTCATCGCCAAGCTTCATAATGGCGCCTTTGCCAAAATCTTTATCAATTTTTGCCATTGCCAATTGCAATGCTTTTAGCTTCTCAGGAGAAGGCATTTTCTTTTCTTCTGCCATAGTTGTATGTGTTTATTGGTTAGTATTTCTATTTTTACTGAATATCGTCTGCAAAGTTACATATTTTTTTGCATATATGCAAATGTGTGCGAATATTTATGTATCTTTATGCCTTTTGCTCAAAAAAATGGGTAAGCATATCTATACAAAATACAATGACGGTAGCCGAAGCGATGCTAATAATTAGGGTCAAAAAAGTGTTCATAAAGAGTAAGTTTTAGTAGTTAAACCGGGTTAAACATGTTGTTTTTTGTAATTTGCTGCAAAATTACTGCGTCAAACTGCTAAAACTTGTCAGTGTGAAGAAAAAAATGCAAAAAAAATGCAAATTTACTAGTCGTACTAGTCATCCTAGTTCTACTAGTGTTCCTAGTCTTACTAGCGATATTTGCTTTCTTGGGTATCGTCCAGAATACTTAGATAGCTCTCGTAGCGAGAGAGGGCGATTTGATCCTTGGCTACAGCTTGATAGACGGCACAACCGGGCTCACCCGTGTGTAGGCAATTGGAGTAGCGACAGTCGTGACTAACATGGAAAATGTCGCGGAAATAGTGACTGATCTCCTCCTTTTCTACATCCAGCAATCCAAAACCCTTGATTCCTGGGGTATCGATGATCCAGGAAATAGGATGCTCAGTAGTATCTTCTAAACTCCTAAACTTCTGAACGTCTAAACCTCCTAAAGGATACATCTCGCTAAACGTTGTGGTATGCATACCTTTGTGGTGCGCTGAGGAAATAGCACCTGTACGAGCAATATCTTTACCCAATATGGCATTGAGCAGAGTGGACTTGCCCACGCCAGAGTTACCAGATAATAGGGTTACACGATTGTGGAAGATGTCGTATAGAGGTGATGAGGTTATTGGGCTATTAGGTGATGAGGCGAGATCTAAAGCCGAAATGGCATAGGTAGGGTAGTCGAGCGACTCATAGAGTTGGCGAAGAGTCGCTAACTCTTGCAACTCCTCCTCGTTGAGCAGGTCAATCTTGTTGAATATCAAACATGCGGGAACACGGTAGGCTTCGCATGTGGCAAGAAAACGATCAATAAAAGTAGTTGAGGTTTTAGGGTGGTTGATGGTCACAATCAGGGCAGCCATATCCACATTGGCAGCTAGGATGTGCGAAGCATAACTGAGATTCGTGGCACGACGAATGATGTAGTTTTTGCGGTCGTAGAGTTCAGTTATCCAGTTGGTTCCATCCTCATTGGTCGTGACTTCGACGTAATCGCCAATAGCCACAGGGTTAGTGGAGCGAATACCGCGAATACGGAAATTGCCTTTGACGTGGCAATCGGCTATTGTTCCGTCTTCGAAATATACGCCATAACTAGTACCTGTAGATTTGATGACTAATCCTTTCATGTTCTTAGAATGTCTAGCCGCATAACATGGGACATTGGAGTACCAATGCCCATGCTATTGCTATTTTGAGAAATCGTAGCTTGATTAGGTGAGAGCTTAAAGCTTATAGGTTAGAGGCGAAAGGTTATAGGCTATAGGCGCAGAATAGCGGCATAGCCGCATAATCCCAGCCTTTAAACTATAAACTCTAAACTCTAAACCAAAGATCACACAGTCATGATCTCTTTCTCTTTCTTAGCGTAGATCTCGTCCACTTGTTTCACGTACTTGTCGTGCAACTTTTGAACATCGCCCTCCGCATCTTTCTCTGCGTCCTCTGGCAGACCTTCTTTAATTTGCTTTTTGAGCAAATCGATAGCGTCACGGCGAGCATTACGGATGCTGACTTTAGCGTTCTCAGCCTCGCCTTTACATTGTTTAGCCAATTCTTTACGACGCTCCTCGGTCAAAGGTGGAATCATCAATCGGATGCTCTCACCGTTGTTGCTTGGGGCGAGTCCAACGCTAGAGTTGATGATAGCGCGTTCAATCTCAGCAATCATCTTTTTCTCCCATGGTTGGATTTGGATGGTGCGTGCGTCAGGTGTGGTGATAGTAGCCACATTAGCGAGTGGGCTCATCTGTCCGTAGTATTCTACTTTCACTACATCTAGGATTCGTGCACTAGCTTTGCCCGCGCGTATACGAGCCAAAGCATCATCAAGATACATCACTGCAGATTCCATCAATTCAGCAGCATCTGATTTAATTTTGCTAGGTTCAATCATATCAATAAGAGTTTATTAGTATTAATCGTTCTAGTTGAACTAGGCATGCTAGTTATACTAGTGCTTCTAGTTCACCTAGTATTTTATTCTGGTTTTACCAAAGTACCTATTTGTTCGCCGTTGATGACTTTCTCCAGATTACCTACGGTGTCCATGTCAAACACATAGATAGGCATTTTGTTCTCGCGACACATCGTGATAGCGGTGAGGTCCATAACGCGCAAGTTGCGAGAGAGTACCTCGTCGTAGGTTATTTCTGTGAACTTGGTCGCCGTAGGATCTTTCTCTGGGTCAGCGGTATAGATGCCATCCACGCGTGTACCTTTCATCATCACGTCAGCCTTGATCTCAATAGCGCGAAGCACAGAGGCAGTGTCGGTTGTGAAGTATGGGTTACCTGTGCCACCCGCGATGATAACCACATTACCCTCTTCCATCAGACGTAGTGCCGCTGCAGTAGAGTAGAGTTCGCCCACAGGCTCCATACGTACACTAGTCATCACGCGTACTTTTTGTCCGATAGCTTCTAGTGCAGAGCACAGGGCCAAGGAGTTGATCACGGTTGCCAGCATTCCCATTTGGTCGCCTTTAACGCGGTCAAAACCTTTTTGTGCACCGCTCAATCCGCGGAAGATATTTCCACCACCGATAACGATACCAATTTGTACACCTGTGTTAGCAATGTGTTGTATTTGTGTGGCATAGTCGGCTAGACGTTTTTCGTCAATGCCATAGCCTTTCTCTCCCATAAGGCTCTCGCCAGAGAGTTTTAACAGTATTCGTTTGTACATACTAATCTTGGTTAATGAGTTACTCTTCATCTTTATACCAACTAGCGTACATGGCGTAGTTGTGTGCAATCTTGCGATTGATTTCGTTGGTTTGTTCAGGATCTGCTTTCTTGATAAATTTAGCAGGTACGCCGCCCCATACTTCGTATGGTCCGATTTGGGTGTTCTTGAGTACCAATGAACCCGCTGCTACGATTGCGCCTTCGCCTACTACCACTCCGTCCAATAGGGTCGAACCCATGCCGATGAGTGCGTAGTCATGAACGTCTGCTCCGTGGATAGTCACGTTGTGACCTACGGATACATAGTCACCGATGGTGATAGTGCTCTTCTCGTATAGGGTATGGAGCACCGAACCATCTTGGATGTTCACGTGGTTGCCAATCTTGATCCAGTTGACATCGCCGCGCAATACGGCGTTGAACCAGATCGAGCAGCCATCGCCGATGACAGTGTCACCGACGATAGTTGCGTTCTCTGCTAGAAAGCAATCCTTACCTATTTGCGGAGTAAACCCGCGTACAGGAACGATTA
>JBGVEC010000130.1:0-4403 GCA_045119815.1 Paludibacteraceae bacterium
CCGCCGCAAAGGAGGGTTTCGGGCTTGGGCTTGCCATAATGCGTAATATTGTGTCGATGCTTGGCGGAACAATCCGTTTAGACAGCAAGAAAGGGAAAGGCAGTCGTTTCACAGTTGAAATTTCTATGCAGGAAGCTGAAGTAAGCGACTATACCTTCTTCATGTATAGAATCTATAAGATCTTTGGATAACTTAAACACGGAACTTTGCAGGTGAGCCCGAATATCCTTATATTACAAAGAAATTAACTTATATACCGAACGGAGCCGCTTATGGTGACATTATGGAGGAGAAAACGCTAAGGTCAGAGGAGGAAAAAACTTCTACTATGCTCCGTATCAAGCAGTCTCTCAATCTCTCAAAGAGAACATATGACTATATTTCAGCATATGTAACAAACGCAAATGGTAAAGATGAGGATTTCTCTATCTTGGGTAATACATTCAACATCTCGAAGATTAAATCGTACGACCTTGATATGATGTTCCGTTCAATTCTCTCTTGTATAGAGTTGAATGAAAACACAATTAAGTTTACATTCAACAATAATGGCAGAGAGTCTGTATATAATGACCCAATCACTGTTGATGGTAACAAGGTTACTGTTGATATGAGCACTGAAAACCCTGCTTGCCGCAAAGTTGAAATGTATATGTTTCAAGATGCAGATGATAGTCAGTTACATATCTATATGCCAACTAAATCTTTCATCAACTACTTCGCCAACTTACAGATTCCTACTTTAAAAGCAGAGGGCAAACTTGACACAAATGACGCTGTTGCTGTTGAGAAGGTGTTCGCCGATATGGAAGCACGCATTGAGAGCATCAATGTAAGCTTAATATTGAAGGCACGCGAGTAATCTCGCAGATTAAATAACGACACAATCAGGGGATGTACCTTTTCGGGTGCATCCCCTTGTTATTTACAGACAACATCAAGTATCCACGCTTCCGAGTCGGCCCGGTTATCTGTCTACCAGATGTTTGTGTGTCTGGAAGTAATGGCACATCGCCAACTCCGCATTGGTTTTTAACATATTAAGTCGTTAGGATTTGAAACTTTTTGGGTGCTGTTTTGAAAATAATTGCTGTTTTTGCCACTCTGTTTCTGAATTTTTACTATCTTTGCAAGTTGAAATTTTAGAAGTGAACAAAGAATAATGACAGGTAAGTTTACATACGGCAGTCACACTCTCTCCTATGCAACGGCATCGGAGTCATTGCTCGCAATGCTTACCCCCCTATAAATATCCTTATAATCAGATAGTTAGCCGTAGTAATGCGGCTCTAAGTCATATATTGGCGTTACCACTTGGCATATTGTGTGCCCGGTGCGTAACGCCTTTTTTGTGCGCAAATTCTTAAACAATAAATAATTTCAAAATTCTAAAAGTATGAAGATTTTTAAGTTAATGGCAATTGCCCTCGTGGCAATGTTGGGCTTCACCGCTTGCGACAAGGATTGCGACCACGAGTTTATTGAGCACGATCATAGTGCAGACCTTGTTGGTACTTGGACTTGTCTTACTGAAAACTATGCAGAGGCTTTGATTATCAAAGCGGATGGTACTGCTGTATCTTATGGAGTAGAGGACGGTAAGTATTGGGAGAATGTAAAAGGTACTGTCACTGTTAAGGAGAATAATATCACCATGATCTTTGAGGACGATGACAACTGGACTGGTCACTTTGATGTTATCCCTGGTATGGCATTCTCTCTCTTCGAAGAAAACGGTGAGCGTTACATTTATCAGTACTGCGCAAATGATCTCTCTGATGAGATTGTTGGTATGTGGGTATGCACATATGTTCCTTGGATGGAGGCTGATATGGCAATCAATGTCTATCAAGCAGATGGTAAAGCATTTTTTACAGGATTTGTAGGAGATGCAGACTTTGATTATGCATCAAATGTTGAAACAACATACAAAGTAATAGGTGATTTGATGTTTCAATCAAATCCTATGAGTTATGAAGGTGCACCTAAATATTTAGCATTCCGTATGAACTATTCTCCTAATGGTTCAGAATATGGCGATGTGCTTACTAATACCAATATAATGGCATTTGGTGATGAAACTATCGAAACAACTGCATCAATGATTCGCATCCGTCAATCCCTCGACCTCACAGGCAAAGTATATGACTATAAATCTGCTTATGTAACAAACGCAAAGGGTAAGGACGAGGATTTCTCTATTATGGGTAACATTTTCAACATCGCCAATATAAACGCAGGTGACTTTGATATTATACTTGGTTCAACCCTCTTCTGTGTAGAGTTAAATGCCAACTCAATCAAGCACAAATACATTCTTAATGGTCAGGACAAAGTATTTGATGCTCCAATCACTGTTGATGGTAATAAGGTAACACTTGATATGAGTGCAGTAAATCCTGCTTTGCGAAAGGTTGAGATGTATATGTATCAGGATGCAGACGATAGTCAGTTGCATATGTATATGCATACAGATGCATTCATCAACTACTTTGCTAACTTGGAGGTTGTTACTTTGATTGCAGAGGGTAAAATTAACCAAACTGACGAGGCTGCTATTGCGAAGGTGTTTGCTGATATGGAAGCACGAGTTGAAAGCATCAATGTAAGTTTCGTAATGACTAAGGCAGCGAAGTAATCTTACAGATCAGATATCTACAGAACAGGGATGCACCAATCACACAGTGCATCCCTGTTTTTCTTTATGCGCTTCTCCCTGTAGAAGACTATACGTGCTTTACCGAATGCTTACGAATTATCTGTCTTAAAAGAAAATGGCTGTGCTGATTCTGTTTACAAAATAGACTTAGAACGAGAAAATCTACTGGATGTTTTGGAAACAATAAAATCAAGATAACATAAATCAAACTACTATAGTCGGTTGCCCAGATTTTTTATCAAGGCAACCGACTTCTTTTTACGCTGTTTACACCTGCATAGCCTGCCACGCCTGATGTGCAATGATCACATCCTGACGCTCTTTTTCGAGTAGTGCTTCCGTTTCGGGAGTGTAGCCGAGGAACTCGATGTACCCACCATTGTATCCTGTGAGTTTGCAGCGGATACCTGCTTTTTCTAATTTATCCATTCGTTTCTGTGCGGTTTTGGCACTGGAGTATGATAGTGGCCAGAAGTATTTGTCGCCACTATGTCCGTAGGAGTCTTCTCCGAGTACCATTTTGCCTTGCAGTCGTTGGCTGTTATGAAAACTGAAGTATGCACCGCCCAATGCTTGGCGTATTGCCTTGTGTGCAGTGCCTTCGGGGTGCCTGAACACATCGGGCTTCTTGCCTTTGCAATCCAATTTAGACAATTCCACCTTATATGGCTTCTTGTAGGTGCCGACTCCTAATGTAAGGTAGAAGTTGGTGCAGAAGTAATCGGTCATCGGATCGCTGTCATCGAAGTTGTACGACATCACAAAGTCGCAGACATTCTTCATTACCTCTTTGGCTCTGTCAGTGAGCGTCTGATCTCCATCAATGTTGTAATGGTTCACATCGTGGTGGAACACTACGCCTTTATCCTTCTTGAATGCCTCAAAGTCGGCTTTGACAAGGTAGATATGGATAGAGTTATAGTGATGCCTTGATACCGAGAACTTATACTTAGGATAGGTCTCCTTCATCCAGTTACGCACCAACTCCACAATCTCAGGAGTGTGCTGTCCTTGATAGTTGCGACCTTTCCAACGATACTCGTTATATACGAAGTCGGCATACTCCTTTGCCGATGCTCCTGCATAGTCGTTTTCGTAGCCTGAAGCATTTGCTGATATGGTGGTATCGTTCTTCCAAATCTCGTGGAGCTGTTCAAACTCCACATTGATCTGCTGCATCACTTCGGTGCTGCCGCCTTTGTCGGGGTGATTCTCCAATGCCAATCGGCGGTACTCCTTCTTGAGTTCCGCCAATGAATGTATATTCTTAAAGTAAGCCATAGTAGTAAATGTTAGTAGGTTAATACCATTGTGAAATACTCCATGCACTCGGACTCAATGCCGAGACCACTGCAAGAGAGTTCAATATCGCTCTCTTGCAGGTCGTTTACCTCTTGCAGCTCTCTGAGGTGGCGTATCTCGTCATTCAGATACTCCTTTGCGGTCGCTTCATCGCAGTTACACGAGCCACATATTCTTTCGATGATTTCATTCTCAGCCATAGCAGTAAGTATTAAGATTGTGATTTGAAATAGAGTTCTCTCTGGGTATCATAGTCATGACCGTTCCACCATTCATTGCAAGCGTCAATAAAGGATTGTGAACCATCTTCCGAGGAGTAGTCGGCCTCGTGCAAGCCTGTTATGCTTTCCAATGTTATAAAGTCAAGGTCTTTCCACCAGTCTTGCATACGCTGCTTGTAGTCGCTCAATGTGCAGAAATTCTGACTCTGTTCACAGTCCGC
>JBGVEC010000131.1:0-2194 GCA_045119815.1 Paludibacteraceae bacterium
CGTACTATTGTAGATACACTATCCTTGAAAGATGGACGTGTGCAGTATGATCAATATTTGACTGTGACTTCGTTTGAGGATTCGTTGTTCTATATTGCGCCTCTGCCTTTTGTGAGCGGAGATGATACGGTCTGGAGCGACGGTTTGACATTGAATGTGGTGCAGCCATTTGAGATGGATACTACTGATATGGCTATCACAGATATTAAGGGTGTATATAAAGCACCTATCTGGTGGTGGGGCATCTTTAGATGGGTGCTGTTGGCGGTATTACTGGCAGGTGTAGGAGTGGCTGGTTACTATCTAATAACATACTTGCAGCGTCGCAAACTAGAAGAGGCAGGTAATGAGGTTGTGACCGAACCTTTGCGCCCTGCAGAGGAAGTGGCCTTGGAGAAACTGGATGCCATTAAGGAGGAGAAGATCTGGCAACAAGGTCAGGTGAAAGAGTATTACACCCAACTGACCGATGTGGTGCGCGAATATATCGCACGTCGTTTTGAGGTAAGTAGCGTGGAGCAGACTTCGGATGAGACTTTGCGAGATATACGTCCTTTGCTCAGCGAACGTAAAGACTTGTATGACCAATTGCGTAAGATGTTGACTTTGGCAGACTTGGTGAAGTTTGCTAAGTGGAGTACTACACCCGATGAGAATGAGTTGAGTTTGCGTAATGCATATACTTTCGTTAGGGAAACTACGATTAAAAGTTTAGAGGACGGTGCTGAAGCACCTACAGTTTAGAGTTTAGAGGTATGACATTTGCTAGTCCAGGATATTTGTTTTTGTTGCTGCTGTTGGTTCCAATAGTAGGCTGGTATATATGGAAATTGCATGGTACGCAGGCTGCGGTGCAGTTATCTTCCACTGCTAGTTTGCAGCAACAACCTAAGAGTCTGCGTGTATGGTTGATTCATGTGCCATTTGTGTTGCGTGTGCTATTGGTTATATTATTGTCTTTGGCGTTGGCGCGACCACAACTGAGTAATCGTTGGCAATCAGAGTCCACCGAAGGTATAGATATTATGATGGCATTGGATATCTCGGGTACCATGCTAGGCGAGGACCTTAAGCCTAACCGTTTGGAAGCGGCTAAAGCGGTAGCAACGGATTTTGTGCTGTCTCGTCCGAATGATCAGATTGGTTTGGTGGTGTTTGCTGGTGAGAGTTTTACCCAATGTCCTTTGACTACGGATCATGCGGTGTTGGTTAACCTATTTCAATCCGTTAAGTTTGGCATGATAGAGGATGGTACGGCAATCGGTTTGGGTTTGGCTAATGCGGTTAATCGCATGAAAGATTCGCCAACAAAATCCAAGGTGGTCATTCTCTTGACCGATGGTAGTAATAACCGTGGTGATATAGATCCACAGACTGCTGCGGAGATAGCTAAGACCTTTAATATACGCGTGTACGCGATAGGCGTGGGTAGTTATAGCAAAGAGGTGAAAGTGCCTATCCATACTCCATACGGAGTGCAATATGGTACAATGAGTTCGGAATTTGATGAGACGACCTTGCGTACTATTGCGCAGATGACAGGTGGTGAGTATTTCCGTGCTACAGACAACAATAGTTTGCGTGCTATTTATAGTCAAATTGACCAACTAGAAAAGACAAAGATTCGTGTGCGTGAATACTCCAAACGTACCGAGCATTTTGCTCCGTTCTTGATGGCGGCATTGGCATGTATGTTGTTGGAATTGTTGATCCGTTATTTTGTGTTAAGAACGGTAGCAGAGTAGAGTTTAGTGTTTAGAGTTTAGTGTTTAAGGCAAGGATATATGTTTCGATTTGCTAATATAGAAATATTATGGTGGTTGCTCACGATTCCAGCATTCGTGGTGGCATATGTAGTCTATACACGTCGCAAGGCGCGTGAGTTGGCAGAGTTTGGTGATCCAGAACTCATGGCGCAACTGATGCCAGATGCCTCAAAGAGTCGTCCGGTGTGGAAGTTTAGCTTGCTGTTGCTAGCTTTGGTGTTGTTGATTATAGCCGCTGCTCGTCCTCAGTTTGGACAGAAAGAGAAGACGGTGAAGCGTCAAGGTATAGAGGTAATGGTGGCTTTGGATATTTCCAATTCTATGCTCGCTGAGGATGTGGCACCTAATCGTTTGGATCGAGCTAAACAAATGCTCAGCAAGATGATTGATAATATGGTGGACGATAAGGTGGGTTTGGTAGTATTTGC
>JBGVEC010000132.1:0-12054 GCA_045119815.1 Paludibacteraceae bacterium
TAGCCTCTATGAATGGCAGGAGATAGAAGCATTAGAACTTGGCAATAAAAAAATAGACGAGCTCCGAAAAGAAATAAACAATATCAATATTCAAATGATAAAATTTTCTCTATTGGGTGAAACAATACTGGAATGGAACGACTATGGTAGGCTGTCAGATTATTATATTCTGATTTAGCGGTCATCGCATTATTGATATATTCCCATTTATTACGCTATCCAGTGGAAGTACACCCAGAAGGATATGTATATCACCCAAGCGAATATGGAAAACAGGGCTATCGGTGCGATGATGTAAAACACACGTAGTGACATCCAGACACCTTCGCCCCTGCGAACAATATCCGCCAATTCTTCTGATTGGTCGTTGAACATGGCTTTCAGCTTTTTCATATGTTGGGCAAGGACATCACTCTCTTGTTCTATTGCCTTGCGGTTGGTCTCCTGAACCTGAGTAACGCTGCCCTCGTCCAGATGGGCGGTGAGGTGCATGTTCTCTACACGGACAATCTGCGCCACAATACCAGTGACGATATTGTCAGCAGAATCCTTGGCCGCATAGAAAGCCTTCATGGTTTCACTAAGGTCATCCTTGGCAGAATCCTGTGCCTTGGTCGCCTCGTTCAATGAGGTGCGCGAGAGTTCCATTTCCTGGATCTCCTTGCGCAACAAGCCCAGCTTCTCCTGAATCACATTCTCGGCTTCTGCCACTTGCAGGACATCCTCCAGTCCTGCGTTCTCGCCAGCATTGGCGGTTGGTGCCGCCTTCGATTCTTCCGTTGGGCGGTATTCTTGTATTGGTTTCTGTCTCAGTCCCATATTAACGTCCTCGTTTATATCCGTATTTCGGTTTTGGTGTACTCATTCGTGTGGCCATCTGTGCACATCGGCGTGCCCATTCCTCGTCATCGTCCTTGTCACGTCCCCAGCCGCTGTCTGGTGCGCTGCCACCTCCGCCGCTGCTCTCGCTCATGGAGGTTGCTGCGTCGATATAGCCAGCAAACAGGAGCATGGCGACCTTCACGACATCCTCATGTGTGGCAGTCTCGTTGTCTGGATGCACGGACACCTCACGGTCTATCAGGTCGTGAATGGCCTGTGGAATATCAATGTGACAGTTCTCGTCCTTATAAGGTATGTCTTTGATATATCGGGGCGGTTCGGCTGTCCGCTGTTGCTCTGCCTTCCGCTCCATATAACGCTCCACTACGGACTTCGGCTTAGTGGCATCAGGTGTGGCACTGACAGGTCGGGACAACTGGCTGTCAGGTTTCAGCCCTGTGCCAGAAGGAGCCCCTATGCGCTGTCCATCATGCTGATGGAGTTTCTGCCAGGTATGCTCTATCTTCGTCACAGTGAGGTTACGGGCTACGCCCAGTTCCGAAGCCTTGAAGTGGCTGTTGCCCATCCAGACGGTGTAGCCCACGAGTTTTCCCTGCTTGTCATGGCGGAGCATGACGGAATAGCCCTTAGACTTCATCTTGTCACAGTAGCCCTCCCAAGTGAACTTGTCAAGCTCACGGAGCGCTGCTTTACAAGCATCGTTTATCTGGTGTCTGTGGCGGTCGCGTATATCCTTTGGCAGTTTCCATCTGCGGCGTTGGTTGATGATGTCAGCGGCCATCCAGCCACGCTCACGAATCTTGTGGTCGTTGTTCACATGACCGTCCATATCCACTCGGTTCACCACGATATGCAGATGTGGAATGCCGGATTCACTATCGACGTGGAGCGATGCCACATATTGGCTATGCGCCAGGTTGGTATGTGCGTCCTTCGGTCTGCCATGGTAAGGGGTCATGTCGAGAGAATCAAACTCGTTGATGAACTCATCGACGAGTTGCTGCCAGTCGGCCATCGTCCAGCCCTCTGTCTCTTCCTTGGAAGGGGACAGCTCTATGCGGATGGCAAACTTCTTGAACTCGTTGTTGCCCTTGCGCTGCCTTTCCGTCTCTCGGATATGCAACATCATCCGTCCCCAGATGGCAGAGGGTGACAGGTCTTCCGGCAGGAAATTCAGCTTCACGGTCTCGGCATCGAGCTTGTCCATGGCGTATGTTGTCATGGCGGCTCCGTGTGAAATGGTGTGTACTTGTGCTATCATAGGCAAAGTGGCATTTATCTGGACAGGCTTTCAATGATGTTGTTCCACCGCTCCATGAGGGTGTCCACTTTCTGGAGCCAGTAGCGCATAAAGTCATCACTGCGGAAGAGCCTCCTGCGCTCTTCCTGGTTTCGGGTTTTGAGTGCATTCTTCACATGCACCAGTTCGCCCCTGGCATCGTTGAGGGCGGCGATGGCATCTGCCTCTCGCTGGGTCATCCGTGCCTTGGGATGGTGGCCGGTGATGACCTTTCGGACATAGCGGCTCATGGTCAGTCCGCACTTCTCGGCTATGCCGTCGGCGGTCTTGTATTCTGCTTCTGTCAGCCGTACCTGAATGCGTCGGGTGCGGTTCTCTTTAGGGTTGGTATCTGTCATTTCGGTTGTAAACTATAAGGGGTTAGGAAAACCAGTGCGAGCCTGCGAGTAGTGGCAAGAGGCACTTGTCGGCACGGATGCTGCGGAGCGCATTTGTGTGACATGGGCAACTCTTGCTATAACTGGTCGTAATTCGACCACGACTGACTGGGGCTTCACGGCTGTAAAGTCGCTGGCTGTCGGCATAGTCCAGGAAGATTCCTTGTCGGTGACAAACCGACTGTCAAAAGAGAAAGGTGGTAAGCGGTAGTCTGCTGACTTCCTTTTCCCTTTTGTTCGTCTTGCTTCACCTGTTGGCTCTTGCCGTAGGCATGTGCCGATAGGTGGAGCTGTTTCAGTCAAGAGAAAAAGCGATAAGGGTATGCTGTGGCTGTGACATCGGCAGACTGTTACGCCTCTTGACTGAGGGCTGCTTGCCAGACCATTAGTTGCTTCCATGTAGCCAACGCTGTATATCAGCCTCCAGTTTTTCTGGAGTGTCCTTCTCTGCAATCTCCATGAGCTTAGCACCAAGACGTGCCACTTGTTTGTTAGTCAAATCTGGCATACATTTGTCAACCAACTCTCCAACAAGTTCCCACCGTCTGGCAAGTACGGTCTCAGGTGATTTGTCTTCGTCATCCCTATGAAGGTAGTCAGAGACAGTCATGTACTTGTCCATGACGATTCGCAGGGTGAGATAATCAGCATACCGCCAGCGGTATCTGGCATAAACACGTGCGCAGATAAGGCAAAGCTCGAAAGCGTCAATAAGGTAGGCTCTGTCAAGGGGACGGCCTTTCTGTTGTTTCAAATCCTGTATCATACCTCGTCCTCCTTGTCAGTGTCATCAGCGTTGCTGCCAGAGTTTCCAGATGGGTAATCAACGGGGACGTTACCCAGCTGGCCGTTGTTCAACAGCCGTACTATATCCGACAGGGCATAGCGGTTGTGACTGCCCACTTTCTTCGGGGCAATGATGCCACGTTTCTGCCAAAGCCAGAGGGTGGATTTGGCTATGCCCAGTTTTTCACATACCTGACCAGAAGAGAGGTAGGTCTCGCCATTGATGGCGTTCGCACCTGTCTTGGTCAGTTCCTTGCTCCTTGCCGCAAGGGTCATGTCAACGACATCCTTTGCGAATTTGGTAAGGTCGGCGGCAGTGACCTCCAGTTTGAGGTTGCCACCGCCAATTTCCATAAGTGTTGAAATATCCATGATGTTTTACAGTTAAATGGTGTATAATATGTATATGTGTATAATATGTATATGTGTATACTTTGTATAAGTGTATGGGATGTATAGGTGTATAAGTGTATAGGATGTATAGTCAGTCAATCAGGTCAATAAGTTCCTTCTTCATGTCATCGTCGATGGCACGATACCGGGCAAAAGCCTTGGAGCCTGCCACATGGCCGGACATCGAAGCAATCAGATTCGGGTCTTTGACCTGTTTGTATAGGTTGCCAATGAACGTGCGGCGAGCCATGTGGCTGGACGCTATCTCATTGATGGGTCGTTTCACCTCCTGATGGGTAAGCGTGTCAATGACCGTGACGATGCGGTTGACACCTGCCTTGGTCAGTATCTCACGGATGGCATCATTGTACTTAAAATTGATGTGCTGGGGAAACAGCACCTCGCCCTTATTGCGGTTCAAGCGTTCAATGATGGACATCGCCTTTGCCCCAAGCGGCACACGTACGCTTGCACCGACCTTGTTGCGGGTCTTCTGCGGAATGTACTCCAGCACACCGTCAATGATATTGTCGGTGGTGAAGCTCACAAGGTCACCGTAACGGCATCCCACCATGCACTGGAAGATAAACATGTCACGGTAGCCCTCCAGCATGGGGTTATCGCTGAAATCGTATGCCAATACCTGATCACGCTCGGCGATGGTCAGGTAGTATGGCGTTCCGTAGAGTGTCCCTGGCATGTCGAACCTGTCAAAGGGGTTGTCGCCCTGTGCGCCGTTGAGAAAAGCCCAGTGTACGATGGTGCGTACCATGGTAAGGATGTTGTTCACGGTGTTGCCCCCTCTGGGTGTCCTTATCCTGCCCTTGGTGCGGTTGTCGAGCTTTCCATAGATGGAGGGGTACTTGTCCACAAAGGTGTGTTCCAGCTCCACGAATTTCTTGAAGGCGGCAATGTCCTCGGCGGTGATGGAGCCGATGGCAAAGGAGTAGTCCTTCATCTTGCGGACGCTGCGCTGGTATTTCTCGAAGCGTTCCATCTTGTCTATGACACCACGGTAGTTGGAAGCCTGATGTTTGTCGGACTTCTTCTCTTCAATGAATTTCCTGCCCCATACAGCAAGGCCAGTCTCTACAATCTCGCCGTTCTGTACCTTGAAGGCATTGGGATGGTGGTAGGCAAATATGAGTTGTTGCAGCCACTTGTTGGTGGCACCGATGTAAAACTCCTTGGAGATAAGGCTGGTTATCTCCATCACGGAGCGGTTCAGGCGAAGCTGTTCCTCATTGGACACCAGAGCCACACGGAGGCGGTAGCCCTGACGCTCGCTGCTCCAGTGGTTGGGGTTGATGGTCAGCTCACTTGCGGCCTTGATGTCCGTCCTTGTACGATCATCACGGACGCGGAAATATATGGTTGCCTTGTCGGTCACATTGTTTTTGGCGGACTTGGCGCGGATAAAAGCGGAAATCTTCATGTCTAATGATATTCTTATATTATTGGGTAATATGGTATTATTCAATCATCTTCAGGATGTCTCGCTTGGTGTCATCATCGATGGCACGGTAGCGAGTGAAGGAAACGCTGTTCTCTGTGTGTCCCGTAAGAGACGCTATCAGCGCAGGGTCTTTGACCTGCTTGTAGAGGTTGCCGATGAAGGTGCGTCTGGCCAGATGTGAGGCAGCCACTTCATAGAGCGGACGCTGCTCTGCCTGACGTGTCAGCGGATTGAGGGTCATCACGATTCGGTCGATTCCTGCCATTTTGAGGATTCGCTTGATGTCTTGTCGGTATAGGTCATGTGAGAACCAGCGGAAGAGGTATTCACATTCGGGGTCAAGTTCCTCCAAGATAGCCTTTGCCTTGTCACAAAGGGGAACGCGCACAAGTTCCGTGCGGCCAGCCAGCAGGTTCTTGTGCGGGATATATTCCAGGAAGTCACCATTGATGTGCTGCCATGTGAAGTATTCAAGGTCGTTGCTGCGACATCCCACAAGGCACTGGAAGATGAACTTGTCACGGTGACGCTCCAGACGTGGGTACTGGCTTAGGTCGAAGTTCATCACCTCGTCACGCTCCTCAATGGTAAGATAATAAGGTGTGCCGAAGAGCTGCTGGTCGAGTGATACATTGCGGAAGGAGGTGTCTGTCAGATAGCCTTCCTTCACAGCCCAGTTAAGGAACATGTTGAGTCGCTTGATGCCGCTGATAATGCCATTTCGGGAGATGGGGCGAATCCACTTCTCATTCTTGATGTTGAACTGGTCGAAGAACTTGCGGTTGGCGTCACGGTACTCATGCTCATGTTCCATGTAGTCGGCATAGTCCTCCACCTGTTCCTTGTCGAAAAGTTCAAGGGAGAGGCGGAAGTCGGAATTGCCGTTGTTGTACCCCAGCCACTTCTCATAACGCTGGAGTCGATGAAGGACAGAGGTCTGTGCCTGGCGATGCCAGTCGTTGAACTCCGACTGCTCCAGATACATCTTGAAGTAGTCTATCAGCCCCGGTTCCTCGCTGTCGTTATACTCATCAGCAGGAAGGGCGGCTTTATCATCGGACTTGGTCTCTGCCATTTTCAGGGTGCAATCCTCCAATGCGGCTGCAAGCCATTTGGCATCCATACCTTTCTTGTATTTTGTCTTTATCATATTCAGAATCTTCTGTATTAACTCGTTTGTCTGTTGCTGCCGTTCTATCGGGACAACCTTTTTCGGGGTGTTGGCGGCATAGCCTGGCACTGACGCATCCCAGTATTCGGGATTGATGGTGATTGAACTGGCGGCTTTAATGTCCGTTTCCTTGTCTCTCAGTCGGAAGTAGAGGAAAGCAATATCCTCGTTTTTGCTCCGGCTTCGTCTTAGTGTGACGCTTACTTTCATTGTTTCGGGTATTTTGGGTTACTAATTGGTGTCCGTTGACCCTGTTTTGGGGTTCCCAAAATCTGTTTGGGGTTCCCAAATTTGGGGTTTTGAGGTTCCCAAAGTTAGTGAAAGGTTCCCAAATTGTTCCCGTTTATCCCGAATAATCGCGATTTCGTTTAGAAAGTTTAAGTTTTCGCAAATCGCTCTATATCAGTACATTTCAGTGCATTTTTGGTAGTCTAAAACAACCCAGTTATTCATGGCGATGTGTACAGAGTATTGACCAAGTGGGATGAAACTATAACGTCTAAATTATGTGCAGCTGAATACTTTTCTAAGTTGAATAATACAGATAGTTATGTAAGTAGCCTATTAGATGTATTCTACACTTATACGCAAAACGGAGATTCAAACAGTGCTGGAAGATATCATAATAAGTGCAATGATTATCTTAAAGACATCTCTAGTAAGACACGAAATAAGTACTATTGTTACTATCTAAATTACTTGATTGCAACGAATAAATTAAATGTAATTGAAAATACAATACAAGAGTATTTAAGTGAAGTCCCTGCAAATAATCTTGATTATCTTTCATTGGCCTATGCCTATATGGCATTAGGAGATATTAACAAGGTTGCAGAGGCTTTATCTAAAAATGAATTGCCAGCCGATAAAGAGAACATTTTAAGACAATATGCTATTGTTGCAGCCCTAAATGCACATATGCAAGAGGGACGTGATATGTTGAAGTCCTCCAAAGAATTCTTTATTGAGCGAGATTCTCTTATATATTCTTTATATGAGAATGACATACAATACATGCATCAAAAGAACTCGGCAAAGTTGCAGCAAGAAAGGGAAGAACTTAAGAAACACACTAAAACCATTATTATTACTTCTGTTATTCTGGTACTTCTTATTGCACTCTATCTCCTAAGGAAAAGATTGCAAAATAGTCGAACTAAAAACATTGTATTAGAAAGTGAAAAAACTCTCTATGAGAATATGTATAAAGAGGTGTTATCCGAGCGGGACTCTTTGAATGACATGCTAACAAATTCTTCTATACGAGAAGAGACAATGACAATTATCCGTAAGAGATTGGAGGTGCTAAATGCCATCGTCGTTTCCCATCTTTCGGATAGAGAATCTGATAATAAACGAGCAAATGAACAGCTACAAAACCTTATAGCCAATAGAGAAGTATTTATAAAATCTACACGCCTTACATTAGAAGAAAACTATCCACACTTCTTTGCCTATCTCCACGACAAAGGTTTGGAAGAATTTGAGATTGACTTCTGCTGTCTCTACGCAATTGGCATGAAAGGCAAAGAGGTAAAAGCATATACTAATCTAAATCGTCATTACAAGGATAGTAGTGAGGTACGCCAAAAGCTTGGACTGGTAGAGAGTGATACAAATCTTTCAAATTTTCTGCAAAAACTTCTCAAAAACGGCTTTGAGTAAACTTTTGGATTCTTCATTTTCAAACAAGAAAACTTTTTATTTGTTATCTGTTGATTACAAATAAGTTACAGTAGATAAATACAACTCGCATTTTTTCTTGGAAAACTTTTGTTTGCATAATTTTGCTCTCAAATTCAAATTAAGAGAGCGAAAAAATGAAGAAGTTGATTACGCTATTTATAGCAGTATTAGTTTGTGCCTTTACTACGAGTGCACAAGAAATCAAAGGTGTGGTTGTTGATGCAACATCAAAAGAGGTCGTACCATCTGCGACCATCATCATTGAGTATTCTGATAAAACCGATAGAACAGTATCCAACGATAAAGGGGCGTTTTATTTTAAGCCCCAGAAGTTCCCTGTAAAAATCAAAGCTACAATATGGGATATCGTTTCTGATAATGTCTATTTAGATAAATATCCAGAGGGTAATACTATCACCGTATTGATGCCGACTAATGCTATTGAGTTAGATGAAGTAGCTGTTACTGGTCACGCACGATTAACTTCAATCACAGACAAAGGCTTTAGTTATAAGATGTCTGCAAACGAAAGAGCCCAAGAGGAAAATACCCTGCAGTCTTTGAGTTATGTTCCTCTTGTGAATGTAGATGCAAACGGTGGTATTACTGTACAAGGATCTTCCTCATATAGCTTATACCTTAATGGTCGACCATATGAAATGGCACAAACATCCCCTAAAGCTTTTTTGGAAACATTACCTGCATCAGAGATAGCAAAAGTAGAGGTGATAACCAATCCTACAAGCAAGATGGGCCCATCTGCACAACGATATATCATTAATATCGTAACAAAAAAAGAGTTGGTCGATGGTTATGTCATGAATTTAGGAGCAGGAGGAAATACTCAGCCAAAAGCAAATGGTTCACTGCTTGGTATGTTCAAAAAGGGAAATACAGATGCTTCTGTTACCTATGACTATGGGCTGAATGGCCAAAGAGACCAGCCAGTAGTAATGGATTATTCTGTACCAGCTACAGAAAACACTACTGCTCAGCATTGGACTACACACATGTTGGGTAATGGAGACTGGCATACACATACAGTGCGTGCAATGGTCAAATGGCAGATTGATAGTCTTAATACATTGTATGCTGATGCACATGGACGTATAAATACAACCAACACAACAGGAACAGAGTGGAATAATTCAGACAAGCTATTGCCGAACATGGAGCATATAGATAATATCAGTAAACTTACCGCTGGAACTGCTGAAGCTAATGTGGTATATCGAAATTATTATGCTGAAGATCTCGACACTGAACGTTTTACTGCAGGTTATCATTTTACATACAACCCAGATAGAAGACACTTGTTGCAGCGTCACTATTTGGATGATATGAGCATTTCTGAAACTTACCAAAATACTGATGGAGGTATGCAGGAACATTACGGTTTGTTATCATACTTGTGGAAGATTAATAGTAGAAACTATGCGAGATTTACTATGAAAGATTTTTATCGTATTGGAGATACCCATTCTGTTAATATGACTGATGAGGAGAAGTTTTCTTCAATGAACTACCATAATAATATTCTTAATGGAACAATACAATATTCGACTACTATTGGGCAACGGCTTATGTTGGAAACAGCGTTGCAATTTAACTATGATTATTTCAAAATGCACCTACCGCATAATAGTACAAATGATTTTAACAATCATAATTTCTACCTTATGCCATCTGCATCAGCATATTGGATACCAAACAGTAAGAATACACTATATCTAACATACTCAACAAGCATAACTCGCCCTACTGTGCAGATGCTAAATCCATTTGTCAGCAATCCAAACAACAATACCATCAGCCAAGGAAATCCTAATCTTAAAGCACAATATTCTCATGATGTTGCTTTAAATTGGTTTTTCAATGGACCACATAATTTATCACTAAATACAAGTATATCATATACCCACACTAACAATATAATTCAGAACCATAGCTATTTGGGTGAAAATAATAAGGTTATCCATACCTACGACAATATGGGAGTCGGTCATAATATTGGCGTAACAACGAATCTCCGATGGAATGCGGCAGAGTGGTTGATGTTATCTGCAAACGGGAGTATTGGCATCAATAAACTGGAGGCGGCTGATATTGGATTGAATCAAACCGATTGGTACTATAGATTCGCTCCATCATTAGATTTTTTACTACCCAAACATTTTCGTTTAGGCATGAATGGCGGTTTATACAAAAACGCTCCTGCTCCTTGGACTGAAAATAAGCACATATATATGTACTCGTTCTATGCAAACAAAAGTTTCTTGAAAGGTAGGTTAAATGTATCTATAACAGCGAATTCACCTTTCAATAAGTATATAAGGAGTCGTTCTACTACGATTTTACCCAATATAACAACAACGCAGACAAATTATATTACGGCACGCTCATTTGGTATAAACTTATCGTATTCGTTTGTTTCAGGACAAAAGGTAAATGTTCAACGAGATAGAACATTGAGAGCAACAGATCAATCGACTGGTGTAAATTAAAGAATATTTCAATTATAGACATAATAAAACTATATAATGATTATATCCAATGAAAAAAATAGCTAAAACAACGTCGATTCTTATATCTAACTCACGTTAAAATAACATTATAAAAATTAGATACATGAGCAAATTTTATGTTTTGATGTCAGCTTTGCTGGTAATAGCAATAATCAACCTCGTAAGAGCGTTAAAAGAGAAGAAATCAAAAGGACGATTCTGGGGAGTGATAATAAATGTTATTGGTATCATATTACTTATAACAGCTGTAGCTCTAAGAACATTACAATAATGTAAAATAACACGACTCAATTACTACAAGTATGAAGAAATTATTAGTTTCAGTATTTGCTATTGTGACATTCGCTCTCAGCGCAAACGCCCAGGAGCATTCTACACACTCCTTCTCATTGAGGACATTGTATGGTCTTGAATATAGCTATGAGTACAAATGGGATAGCGGAATGGCATTGATTGGTCGCGTTGGTGCTGGCGGTGAGGTATATAGCCCCTCGAAAAATAATTACTCTCTCAACAGTGGATTTAATCTAACGATAGAGCCGAGATACTATCTTAATGAGCTGGATTTCTTTTCGCTTAAGACCACCGGAGCAATCTTGATACCCAATACCCCTTTTAAGGCTTCCATAGTTCCGGTATATGGTATAAAGCGTGATTTTGATAAACATTGGTTCTGCGAGTTTACCATTGGTGGCGGTGTTGGCTATTACTCAGGTAACTATGGCAGATACTACTTCGAACCCCACTTACAATTTAGGATTGGTTTCCAGCTTTAGATTGAGAATAAGAAACTAACATTAAACCAATGGCGACTACTCATATATGAGCAGTCGCCATTGGTTTAGGGTATATACAGCAATTGAAACTCTCTTTTTCTTCGGCGTTCGATGCTGGGTATTGGTTTGCCTTTGTAGCATCGGTACGAGATATACTCCTCGTAGATATCCCTGTCGCCGGACTCGATTTTCTTGATAAGGTTACTCTTCGGGCGTTTGCCATATCCTAACAATCTGCTGTGACCGACATTGTAAGCCAACACTGTTAGTAGCAGAGCATCTTTCCCATACTGTCGGAAATACTTGTATCGCTCCAATAGGTCGGCTCTGAGCAATGAATCGGCCTGTGCTTCGGTAATATCGGCTGTCAGGTTCTCGTGTGGCAGTAGTTTATGCCCGTAACCGATGTATGGATAGTGTTTTGCCGAGTGCCAGCCCTCAAACTCCTTGATGAGTTCTACTGCTTTATCGAACAGTTGCGCAGAAATCTCCTTTGGCAGCGGTGGCGAAGAGTCTCCGCCTCGTGTCTGTGCCTTGGCATATCCACAAAGCAAGGTCAGACATATAATCATCAACTTTATTCTCATAGATTCTCTTTTAGTGATTGGTTATGGCGGCAGACACCCGACAAGCGAGTGCCTGCCACCGTTGTTTAAGGATTGATGTTGATTGGAGAGACGATAGTTCCTATGGGAGTAATCGTATTACCCTCTGTGGTATCCTCTTCCTCCTTCACCTCGT
>JBGVEC010000133.1:0-11849 GCA_045119815.1 Paludibacteraceae bacterium
GGCAAAGCAGAGTGCTTGGTAGCCAATAACAAGAAACTAGTCGTAGAAATCAAGAGTCTCAATTCTAAGTCGCTTGACCTCGGTGTACGCATTGCTCCCCAATTGCGCAGCAAGGAGTTGGAGATTCGCACTCTGATAGGACAACGCTTAGAGCGCGGAAAAATAGACCTCAGTATCTACTACCAAGATGCGGCAAGTGCGGACCAAACAGTGGCATATGCTCCTATCAACCGCGAGGCCTTTGCGTATTATTATAAGGAGTTGACCGCGCTGCAACAAGAACTAGGTTGGGCCAACAACCAAGACATTGTAGGTGCAATTCTGCGCATGCCGGATGTAACTAAAATACAAGAATCCAACGAGATAAGCGATGAGGAGTGGGCTGTAGTGATTCAAACTATTGAGGAGGCAATTAAGCAGTTCAATGCGTTTCGCGAGCAAGAGGGTATGTCGCTCTACCAGATGTTCTGCGAGAAATTGGATGCCATTGCTACCCTACTCGCGGAGGTAGAACCTTACGAGCAAAGTCGTGTAGAGAAAATTAAAGCCCGCATTGAAGCGAACTTGGAGCAGTTGTCTGCTACCACGCAACAAGCCATTGATCATAACCGATTGGAGCAAGAGATGATATTCTATCTAGAGAAACTAGATATCACCGAGGAGAAAGTTCGCCTGACTAATCACTTGAAGTATTTCCGTGAAACCATGGATAGCGAAGGAACTGGTGTGGGTAAAAAACTTGGTTTTATTGCACAAGAGATGGGTCGCGAGATCAATACACTCGGTAGTAAAAGCAACCAAAGTGAGATGCAAATCATCGTAGTGAAGATGAAAGATATCCTAGAGCAAATCAAAGAGCAAGTGTTGAATGTGTTGTAAATCTTAGGAGTAAATCTATATCCGCCATTTATGTTTTCGGACATGGGTGGCGGATTTTTATATATTTTTGTGTGAGTAGATTTGCAAAAATCAAAAAAATGTAGTAACTTTGCACCGCGAAATTGAGCAATCAGTTTTGCAGACATATTATAAAAGCGTTTATTAGCGCTTGTTTTAGAGATTCGAATTCCTGCAAAATTTCATCCTATCTAAAACAAGAAGGCAGTAAACGCCCTTTGGGATATGACTATCCCGCCGCAGAACGTCCCATCGTGGACTGCTCTGTTTGGTGGCATTTCATATTCGGCGCGGGCGTTCGTTGCTTATTCTTACAGGATAGGGTCTTGCAGGAACCTCAAATCTGAGAATAAGCAAAGGTAAGGTTCCACGCTTTTTGTATTTATAGATGCTCTGCAGCGGAATCATGTAGGCAATAAAAGTTGTTCCCGACACAAATAGGGAGAGTTTTTATGAAAAGTTATATCCCATCTTTTCTTTTTGGAGTAGTTATACTCGTGCTTAGTAGTTGCCAAACAATGGGTCCTCTTCCTACTCCCACGCCGCCCGAGCCAATAAATGAATATTCATTCTATTATCAAGAGGCAACAGCAAAGTACTCAAATCCTAATCGAAGTGAAACATTCATTTTTCCTAATGTAGCCGATTTAGAAGTGACTCCAACTAAAATTACATATAGCCAAAATTTTAGTACAAAAAAGCAAATGACTGCATCAGAATTTAAAAAGTTTAGGGAAGAATTTAACCACCAACTAAATACAGGTGACGAGCCAGCATTTGTTAAACAATGGAAAAGTCTAGTTATTGCTAATGCTGCGGTTAAATACCAAGCAGATGAGATTGTTGCACCTATTTTTATCATCACTCCTAATGCCAACAAAACAGAAGTAGAAGTAAAAGTGACAGGTTATGTAGGAAAATATAAAAATTTCCGTAAAGCGACAGAAAAAGATATAAACTTCTTGAACACATATAATGGTGCAAAATAATCTCAAATAACCTAATAATTTAATAATCAACAACATGAAACGATTTTTAAACATATTGTATTTTGTATCCTTATCTATATTAGCATTGGGACAAAGCACTCAAGGAGATAGTTTTTTCTTTATGGACGCAGGTGTGAATGTAATTAAAGAAACTTCTCCGCAAGCACCAAAGATAGACACAGTTGTCGTTATACAAAGAGATACTTTAGTTCAGCATGAAGAATATGCAGGTAATGATTCTCAGGTTCCAATGCTTGTTCGACATGCTGCATACGAACAACGCTTGCTTGGAGTGGAAAAATATTCATATGGAGAAATGCAGATGGATGAAAAAGCATTCCAAAAATTTTTGTATGAAAACAACACAAAGATATATGCTGATTATATGAACAGCAAAAGATTAATCCCTGCTGGTTGGTGGTTGTTTGGTTCTGGACTCGTACTTGCACTTCCAGTGGGGCTTAGCACGCTTGTAGAGGCTGATCTTACAGTCTATATGGGTAGTGTGTGCTGGGCATTTGGAGGCGCAGCTTTTATTTCTTCTATACCGATTTTATGTGTTGGATACCGCCAAAAGAATCGTGTTACATCTCTTTTTAACAATCATTTTAATAATTCTGAAATTAGACTTTCTTTGAATCTTCAGGCAAGTCAAAATGGTATAGGTTTGGCATTGAATTTTTAAGATAGTTAAGAATAATCCTTTAGGATACACCTTCATTTTGGCTACCCTTGCGCTACCTTTGCGCAAGGGTAGTTTTTGATTTATTAAGCTTCGCTCTTCCTTCGGAGTTCTTAGCCACAAGGGCACGACAACGCTTCGCTCTTCCTTCGGAGTTCTTTCGGAGTTCCTTCGGTAAAGGTTTAGAGTGGTATCGGAGTGGTAACGGTATTACAAGGGTATTGTAAGGGTATTGTATGACCCCGTGGGTGTAAGGTGTAGGGTGTAAAGGCAGGGAGAAATTTTGAATATTCTTGCATATCTCAAAAAAAAGTCGTAACTTTGCAGCGCAAATTGTAAATCGTAAATCGTCAAATAGTAAATCCCTATGATTATTATTCTCTGTGCGCCTAGCGGGTCAGGCAAGTCCACTATGGTCAAACACCTATTAGAGACCTACCCTGGGCAATACGAACTATCTATCTCAGCCACTACTCGTGCTCCACGTGGGCAAGAGCAACACGGAAAAGAGTACTACTTCATCTCCCGTGAGGAGTTTGAACAACACATACAAAACAACGATTTCATCGAATACGAGCAAGTATATGAAGGCTTGTACTACGGCACACTAAAATCCGAAATAGACCGTATTCAGTCAGCAGGAAGAACCATCGTATTTGATATAGATGTCAAAGGTGGCTTGAACCTCAAACGTATCTTTGGCGATGAGGCATTGGCGATTTTCATTGCCCCTCCATCTGTAGAAGAGCTTTCTCGCCGTTTGCACGGACGTGGCGACACCAGCGAAGAAATGATACAAAAGCGCCTCGCTAAAGCCGAAATAGAAATGGCTGATGCACCCTATTTTGATCACATTGTGGTGAATGATGACCTCACAAAAGCCAAACATGCATTAGATAAACTAGTTCGATGAAAATTGGAATTTACGGGGGATCGTTTAACCCGATACATTTTGGTCATACTGGCTTGGCACAGTGGGTGGTCAACAACACCGACTTGGACGAGGTATGGCTCATGGTATCACCCAATAATCCATTAAAAGATGCATCTATTTTAGCTGATGAACAGAAGCGTTTGGCAGCAGCCAAAGAGGCTATTGGCGATGGGCGATTGGCTAGTGGCAAAAGGATAATAGTGTCAGACTTTGAGTTTACACTCCCCCGCCCTAACTACACAGCCAACACATTGAGGGAACTTAAAAAACAATATCCACAACACGAATTTACCCTCATCATCGGCGAAGATAATCTTGAGATTTTCCCAAAATGGAGAGAATATACCTATCTACTAGAAAATTTTAGAATTCTAGTTTATCCACGCAAAGGAAGTGGCAAAAGTGTAGAACAAATGATGCAAGAGTTAGAAACAGCGCATATCAAAGAGGTACAATTATTAGCGAATGCTCCATATTTTGAAATTTCTTCTACAGAATTGCGAAAAAATTTGCACAATTGAAATATATTTTGTACCTTTGCAAACGAAATGACAATTAAAGTCTCCCATCACTAGCAAAAATAATTATAAAATATTAACTACTAATAAAATAAGTTACTATGATTCGCACAACATTTAACAAACTGAGAGAAGTGAAGGATAGCCTTCCAAAAGGTAGTTCAGCAGTTATCGCTGAAGAGTTAGGAATTACCGCTGACGATGTTCGCGCTTATTTCAACGGAACTGCTACGGTAGGTTATCATATTGAGCAAGGTCCAGACGGCGGAATCGTAATCTTGGAAGATACTAAGATTCTGGAAGTGGCATTGCGCCATGCATGGGCTAGCAAAAATGCACTTTGATGAGCAATTTGAATAAATGAAAAGAATAATTATCATTTTAGCACTAGCGCTCATCGGCGTTAGTGCTTTTTCTTTTAAAGCCTTTGCTGAAGAAACGGATCAATCAAAGGAGTTAGGTTTGTCAATAGAAGTGGGAGCTGATGTTGTCAGTTCGTATCTTTGGCGCGGACAAAATCTAGGTGGCATGTCTATTCAACCATCTGTAACCTTGGATTGGCGGGGATTATATGTATCTGGTTGGGCAAATATCGGCGCTTATAATTGGACCTTTGAAGAATTGAATCCAGAGTTGGATATTACCATCGGATATGACAACTATGGTGTGCAAGTGGACCTAACTCACCTATATTATTTCAATGACGAGCCTTATTTCCCAAAAGGAGGATTCCAAAACAATGTAAGTCCAGATGATTTGAGTACAACGATGGAAGCGCACGTAGGTTTCCACCTTGGCGATTTGATTGAAAAGGTGCCATTGTCGCTAGATTGGTACACCACTATCTATGGTGCGGACTGCTACCAAGACGAGAACGACGAGTGGAAACGCGCTTGGTCCACCTATATCCAAGTGGGATACACATTTAATCTGCCATTAGGTATTGACCTACAGACTAATATCGGTTTTACCCCTTGGTTAGGCATGTACTCTGGCTATGAGGAAGTATGGAAAAACGCTAAGACTGTAGCCATCAACAACATACACCTTAGAGCAGAACGCTACTTCGAACTGAAGGATATTGAGTTAGGTCTGTGGGCAGAGTGTATGCTCAACTGCTATGGCATTGACAAAACCAATGTAACCACAGAACTCAGCAACAAATTGGATCAGCGTTTCAATTGGAGCATAGGAGGTTGCCTATACTTCAGCACCGAGTGGTAAGACCACTGACTATTTACCATTGACTATTTACAAGAAAGCGTAAGAAATGAAGAAGTGGACAGCTTTGGGATTTGCAATAATAGCAGCAGTCATGCTGCTATTATTGCCTAATACCCCTAAAACACAGTATTACCATAACCAAGGTAAGATTTTTGGCACCTATTATAATATTCGATACGAAGCGACCGAAGATTGTCATGATAGCGTTATGGCTGCCCTTAAAGCGGTAGATCAGTCGCTCAGCATGTTCAATTCTAATTCCGTCATCAGCAAGATTAATCGTAATGATAGCGTGGTTCTAGATTCGTTGTTTATTACCATGTTCAATGAGGCACAAGCTATCAGTCAACTATCTGACGGTGCATTTGATATAACTGTTGCCCCTCTCGTCAATGCTTGGGGGTTTGGCACTAAGAGCCAAGAGCCAAGAACCAAGAACCAAGATATTCATTTAGACAGTATCAAAGCATTAGTGGGATATCATAAAGTGCATTTAGACAATCATTGCCTACTAAAAGACGATGGACGTATCACCTTAGATGCCAGCGCAATAGCTAAAGGTTACGCTTGTGATGTTGTGGCTAACACCCTCCGCAGACAAGGTTGCGAGAACTTGCTCGTGGATATCGGTGGCGAAGTAGTACTAGAGGGTGTCAATAATAAAGGTCAACCATGGCGCGTCGGTATTAGCAAACCCAAGATAGACGCAACAGGCATGGAAAAAGAATTGCAAGAAGTTATTGCTAGTACTAATCTTTGCATGGCCACATCAGGCAATTATCTACAATACTATATTGTAGGCGATGAGCGTCGTAGTCATACCATTGATCCACGTACAGGTTATCCAGTAGAACATTCTTTACTTAGCGCTACAGTGATCGCTAGCAGTTGTATGCGAGCAGATGCTTTAGCTACGGCTTGTATGGTATTGGGCGAAAAAGAAGCACTCAATATGATTGAGTGCACTCCTGATGCTGCTTGTTATTTGATTATTGCTCAAGCAGATTCGTTGCGTATATCAACCTCTTCGAGGTGGAAGGTAGATTAACCTAGGTAGTTAGGCACTATCCTTGCTACTGTTTTACGCACATTGTTCATTGCAAAATCGCGTTGCATGGCTATCTCCAACGGTACTTTCTCTTCCAAAATAGGATAGATACCCGCGAAACCCATTTGCACAAGACTATCACACATCTCCACACAGCCACCTATGGCTACCACGGGGATGTGTTGTTGTTTAGCACGGTTGAGTACACCCGCAGCGGTTTTTCCCTTGGCCGTTTGGAAGTCCACCTTGCCTTCGCCCGTAATTACAAGATTGGCACCCTGAATAGTCGTGTCAAAATCAATAGCATCAAGCACCATGTCAATACCTTTTTTAAGGGTAGCCCCTAAGAAAGCACGAAAAGCACCGCCCATACCCCCAGCGGCACCTGCACCAGCCACAGGAACAATATCTATCGCATACTTCTCCGTAATTACTTTGGCGAAAGATGCCATGCCTTCGTCCAAACGTTTTACCATCTCAGCATCTGCACCTTTTTGAGGAGCAAAGACAGGAGCGGCTCCTTCAGGACCACAAAATGGTGTATCTACATCGCATGCCACAGTGAACTGTGATTCTTTGACCGCTGCACTCACGAGGCTATCGTCAATACGTGCGATAGATCCTAACATACCTCCACACCCCTGCGTAATGAGTTCGCCATTGGCATCATAAAAACGAAAGCCCATAGCTTGCAACATACCCACACCTGCATCATTAGTAGCACTACCGCCAATACCCACCAAGAACTTACGACAACCACGTGCAATAGCATCCATGATCATCTCACCCGTACCTAGCGTAGAGGTAGCCCAAGGGTTGCGCTCTTCGGCTGTGAGTAGTGGCAAACCACTAGCTGCTGCCATCTCTAAAATAGCCGTCTCGCCTGCAATACCATAACTGGTTTCTATCTTACGCCCCAGGGGGTCGCTCACTTGGACTTTAACAATTTCTCCTCCTAGGGCATCCACGATGGCCTCAACAGTACCCTCACCGCCATCGGCAACATTGACAGAAACAATCTCTGAGTCAGGATAAACTTCAATGACACCCGCACTAGCTGCAGTAGCGACATCCAACGAACTCATCGAGCCCTTGAAAGAATCAGATGCAATAACAATCTTCATATCTCTTAACACTAAATTCTAAACGAACAAATACATGGCTACACTACAAATGGTTAGTACCAAACCCACGATAGACTCATAAGGTATCAATTTCAAACGCTCTTTTACGCTCATACCCATTGAGCCACCAGTAGCATGGAAGAACGACCCATGTGGCAGGTGATCTAGGATAGTAGCACCCGCATTCACCATCGCTGCGCCCCAGATTGCAGTCACTCCAGCAGCAACAATAGCATCAGCAAAAGAAGCCGATGCAATAGTGGCACCTGCGGTAGTAGAAGCAGTTGCGGCAGACATCAATGCACCTGCGATAGGCGCCATTAGTGTACCGCCATTGCTCCAACCCGCTAACATACCTACTAATACATCTTTGATTGCCGAAGCCTTGATCACGCCAGCCAAAGTGCCTGTACCAACTAATAGGATGGCGATACCAGACATTTTATCCAAACCATAGGATAGGCATGCGGACATATTTTTCCAATGACCAGTAGCTATAATACCTACCACACCACCCACTGGCAATGCTATCATAGGATCCACTACAATGCCCGCAATAGGACGTAGCGCCAACAATAAAATCGTCACAATTGGTCCGATTAGACTACGCCATAATGCAGGTAGTTGTTCGTCTTTCTCCTCCTGCAAATCCCCCTCCATCAACTCACCTTTGGGCATAAGAGGTATAATCACGAACACTGTCACCAATAAGCCGACTATTGCAGGAAGCACGCCCGCTGCCATCACAGATGATAAAGGTGCATCAAAATTCTCGGCTGCAATAATAGTATTAGGGTTAGGCGAGAGAATATTACCACATTTTCCTCCACCAATCATAGCGAGAAGGAGTTTGAACTTGGATAGTTTTAAACGGCTACCCATAATGATCGCAATTGGCGCAATGGTAATAACTGCCACATCAATAAACACTCCCATTGCCGTTAACAAAAGTGCAGACAAAGCCAATGCTAAGTAGATATACTTTTGTCCAAGAGCCTTGATGATACTGCGAGCAATAGTAGAAGCAGCACCCGTTTTGACCAACATTCCTGTCAACACACCAGCAGCTATGATACGAACAATAGCTGGAGTTATATCCTTAACACCTGAGATCATTTGCGCAACCGTAGTCTCCAAACCCCAACCGGCTAACAAACCACCCACTAATGCTCCTAGAATCAAACTATATACAGGAGATAATTTTCTTATTATCAAGACTATTGATAACACTAAGCCTATCAAGGCAGCCAAAGCACTATTCATGATACTGATATTTTAATTTATGAGGTGCAAAGTTACTATTTTTCCTTTACATAGGCAAATTTTGAGCAAATTAATTGCATTTATTTGCAAATATCAAAAAAAATCACTACCTTTGCAGGCTGATTTTGTATATTAACATTATTATGCCCAATAAATGAAATCAAATTGGTATAAAATAGCGTTTTTATCTTGTCTAAGTATATTGATACTTGGTTTCTCTTCTTGTGGAGAGTATCAAGCTATACTTAAGTCAAAAGACACCGAGTTAAAATACCAAAAAGCCTTGTCGTATTTCAATGACAAGCAATACATCAAAGCCCAGACACTTTTAGATGAAGTCACATCATACTATCGAGGTACAGATCGATCACAAGATGTACTTATCTACCTTTCTCGCTGCTATATGGGACAGAAGGACTACTCTGGCGCAGCAGAATATTATCAAGCATATATCCGTAACTACCCTAAAGGACGTTACATCATAGAAGCTCGTTTCCAAGTGGGACACTGTTACTACTTGAATGCCCCAGATGCAAAATTAGATCAAACAGAAACTAAAAAGGCTATTGAGTTTTTTACCCAATTCGTAGAATTATATCCTGATAGTCCTTACGCACAACAGGCATACCAAGAAATGAACGAGTTATATGATAAATTAGCATACAAAGAATATCTCAGTGCCAAACTATATTATAATTTGGGAACATACCTTGGTAACAATTATTTGAGTGCTGAAATTGTTGCAAAAAATGCAATGAAAGATTACCCAACCAACAAGTATCAAGAAGAACTTAACTGGTTGATTCTACAAGCCAAATACCAAC
The DNA here is from genome assembly GCA_045119815.1 of Paludibacteraceae bacterium. GTDB lineage: Bacteria > Bacteroidota > Bacteroidia > Bacteroidales > Paludibacteraceae > Colicola. Next base: position 9,504 of record JBGVEC010000133.1, read on the forward strand.
AATTAGTTAATTCATTGGACAGCAAACGCGAGGAACGAGCACGAGACACAGAAGATGAGTACTATAGTTTTGTGACTCAGTACCCTAACTCCAAACATCGCGCAGCCGCAGAAAGAATCCATAAGGATCTCAATAAGATATTGTTGCAATACTAACGAAATCAAATTTAATATAACAGATATGATCGACTACAAAAAAACTACTGCCCCTAACAACACTATCACTAGGGACATGAACGAACTCACAGAAAACGTAGGAAATGTGTATGAAACAGTTGCTATCATCGGTAAACGTAGCAACCAAATCAGCACCGCCCTCAAGAAAGAGTTGGATGCAAAATTGCAAGATTTCTCTGTACCTCAAGACTCTACTGATGACACATATGAGAACTTGGAGCAAATTGAAATCTCAAAAAACTACGAAGCTCTTCCTAAACCATCATTGATTGCGACCCAAGAGTTCATTGATGGACAACTCATCTATAGAGGAAGCAATAAAGACGAAGCGCTGAAGTGATTCTTCAAGGCAAACATATACTCGTAGGAATCAGCGGAGGTATCGCAGCATATAAGATTCCAGAACTGATTCGCCAGCTACGTAAAGCAGGTGCTATAGTGAAAGTGACAACTACCAAGAACGCCTTGGAGTTTGTCACTTCTCTTACCCTGCAAACGGTTAGCGGGAATCAAGTATATTCAGATGTGTTTGCCGCAATAAATGAACACAGCACAGAGCATATTTCCCTACCCGATTGGGCTGACCTTATGCTCATCGCCCCAGCTACTGCCAATCTACTCTGCAAAATGGCGCATGGCATAGCAGATGATGCGCTCACGACCACCTTTGCAGCTATGCGTAAACCAGTAGTCATTGCACCAGCAATGAATACCAATATGTATGATTCACCTGCTACCCAACATGCTATACATCAACTATCACAATGGGAGAATATCACCATGTTAGATGCGGCTAGTGGCGAATTAGCATGTGGCACCAGCGGCAAGGGACGCATGCAGGAGATTGAAGTACTGGTAGCAGCAGCAGAGTATGCACTCACCCCAAAAACTCTACTCGGCAAACAAGTCCTCATCACAGCTGGTCCCACTCACGAGGCTATTGACCCTGTTCGTTATATCACGAATGCATCTACAGGAAAAATGGGTTACGCGCTCGCGCGCGCATGCCTAAAAAGAGGTGCGAATGTCACATTGGTGTCAGGTCCTTGTCAAGTGTCTTTACGAGCTTGGCAAGAGTTCACTCCCTTAACCATCGTACCGGTCCAATCTGCTGCCGACATGTGTCAAGAAGCACTAAAATCATTTGATGCGGCCGATATAAGCATTCTATGTGCCGCTGTAGCAGATTTCACACCAGCCAACAAAGCAGAGCAAAAAATCAAGAAACAACCTGGGCAAACAAGCATGACTATTGAGATGACCACCACTACTGATATTGCTGCGACACTTGGTCAACGTAAACGGGCAGACCAGCAATTGGTAGGGTTTGCGCTCGAAACGCATGACGAGATGCATAATGCCCAACGCAAACTTCAATCCAAAAACTTGGACATGATCGTACTCAACTCGCTACAAGATACAGGAGCTGGGTTTGGTACAGATACCAACAAGGTAACTTTTCTTTACCCCAATGGTACTATTAAAAACCTCCCCCTTATGTCTAAGGAGGAGGTAGCAGATGAGATTATCTCTCATTTATAGTTTTTATCCTTTCAATTTATTCAAGATACTACCTAAGATTGATTTATCCTCAGTCTTCTCATTTGGGGTCTCTACAGGAGCAACAACATCTTCGCTTTCTGGAGTCCACTCTTTGCGTTCCTCAATAGCACCTAGTTGGCTCTGAACAAAACCTATCACATCATTAAGTCCCTCAGTGAAGTGAGCAAAATCCTCTTTATACAAGAACACTTTGTGCTTCTCAAATTGTGGTGGTTCTGCTTCGCCTGTTTGCTTGCGTTTGCTCTCTGTGATACACAGATACAAATCCTCATTGCGAGCTTTCTTCACATCTAAATAATAAATACGTTTGCCCGCTTTTACCGAACGAGAATACACAATCTCAGGTTCAGTTTTTCCTTCAAATCTACGATTTTCCATCTCTTTATAGCTTTCTTTGTTGTTTATTAGCAATTCTCATGCAAAATTACTATTTTTTTTTGAATTATGCAAATATTACATCTTTTTTCTCAAAAAAAGCATCTTATTGACTTATCTCCTTTAGCAAATCTCTCATAGAATCAAACACCATATCAGCACCTGCTTGCATAAGATCTTCCCGAGATAATATACCAGTGTTTACTGCGTACACTTTCAATCCTGCCGCTTT
>JBGVEC010000134.1:0-3667 GCA_045119815.1 Paludibacteraceae bacterium
GTACCCTTCGGATATAAGGAAGAAGAGGTAACGGAGCTGTCTTTGTGTAAGTTCGTGCCAACCTCGCGGCACGGTGATGTTGATTGTCTGCATAAAAAAAGTGGTTACTTCACCGCGAAGGTAGAGTAACCACATTATGGGATAAAAGACAAGGAGATTAGAACTCATGAGGCTCGCGAAAAGACGCGGTTACAAAATATATACCTCATCATTAAAACCAAAGGAATAAGCAGGATAATGTCGGATAATCTCAAATTCCATATTTACATCCATAATATACTTACCATTTGAAACGGTTGCTTCACCATTCTTAAATGGTGAGCGTATTTCGTTAAAAGTAATACTTGATAAGTGCCCATTCCTTGTATCTAAAAAATGATAAGTAGGATGTAAAGTAAGTTCATCACTGGCTAACTCAACTGCAACAATGCCCTCACTAAATGTTTCGTGATAAACACGATATTCATTTTCATCAATGAGTGGTTCAAGCAATACCCCCTTGATTGAACCAATGCCGATATAATTTCCTATATGAAGTTCAAAAAGTTTGGGTGCTAACCCAAATGTTTCATCTGGAATAGAACCGGGGAAAGGGCCTCCAATAGCATCGTACAGAGCCGGTATAATAATATCTTCTTTCTTCTTTGAGTATAGACCAACGTGTTTATTATGGGAAATGACTATGTAATCATCATTCTCCTTATAAATTTTATAAATCACGCCCTCTGATAAATCCCAAAGAGTGGAACGTTTGTCATCTATTTTATATCTATTCGACATAATGCAAAGATACAACATTTTACTAAAACCAATACCCTTTATTCTCCTTTTTGTTCTCGAATGTGGGCGGTGTGAAGAGTGTTGCTGTTGGTGAAGCGTGCCACTCCGGGAACTCTTCGGGGTGTGAGCGAAGAGTGTTCACAATATCAAGTAGCGTGGTGCTGTAATCCTTGTGGCTACCGGTAAGCCTATCGACCACGATATTACGCAAGGCATAGATGATGATACTCTGTACCGGAGTAGCCGTTGCCAAGAAATTGATATTTCGCAGTGCATTCATCTGTGCTGTGGATATATACTCTTCGGAGAGCTGCTGCTCGATGAATGATGCACGATGCTTCAGCCCAAGATAGTGCTTCCAACGGTTAGTGTGGTAGCCACAAAGAGTAGCGAGGGTGATATTGGGAAAGAGTGTCGATGCAAAGAAGCGGTATTGCTCCGTGTCTCGCCACTCCTCACTCTGCACCAACAGGGGCAAGAGCTGTTCAATGTAATTGTCGCGCTCTGACTCCAGCGATGCGATGAGCCTTTCAACTCGTTCCTTGCTTGCAGGGGCGATGTTGCTGTTGCTCACAATGCCGAAACCGTTTGGTGTCAATACAAGATCGAGTGAAGGCACTGCTTGTCGCATTGCTTCATTGACTACGATGTGTGTAGCCAATGACTGCACTGCCTCGAACATTACACCGCCCGTAAAGTATTGCTCCAGCCAAAGCTCTGCGCTCTCCAAATATGGAGTCAATTTCTGCAACAGCGGTGTTTCGCCTTTAACTGTGGTAAAGGCATTCGGAATATACCGCCTCAATTCCGTTTCATTATTTATCAGCTTCATTGTTGTTCTGTTTAATGTTTACCTCTTTTGCATCTTTGTTCTCGTCGAGCGTGGTTAGCATAATAAAGGGGCATTCGGGAACTGCCCCTTGCCACTTGTTGAACTTTATTATTATGCGATGTGGCAGGAAGAGTAAATCGTGGTAAGGCTTCTGCAGGGCCTGGGCTATTGTGTAAAGCTCTCGCTTGTCGCTACCGCTGTTGTTGGTCTGCCCTTTGCCCGGCACTGAACCTACGAGATTGCTATGTACTCGCATTGTAAAGCAGAACATATTCACGGCCTCCTGAATGTCGGTACTCCAGTCGCCACCCTCCTTGTCATCATCTACCTTTGTTATGACAACATCGTGCTGTTCGTCGCCATTGGGATTGGTGTAGAATGTAGAGAACCACGCCTTGCCGGCGTTCTCTGCACCCGTTAGGAAGTCCAAGATGTTCTGCTTCTCCTTAACAACACGCTCCTTTTGCTTCAGGCGGTCGGTTATACCCTCCGCTTTGAATATGCCTTCCCAATACTTATTGGATATTTCAATGTGGTACTTAATGGGTGCGGAGTTCTTCAGCTTCGCCTCCTTTGCCATACCGATAAGGGATTTGATGTTGTACCACTTACCTTTGAACAGAGCTGCATAGTACGGTATGGGGTAATATGTGCTGTCGGGGGTAGGTACACGGGTAATGATAGCGAATTTGCGTGTCTTTGTTTTGGCTTGCATCCGCTCCTGCAAGTCCGTCCAGGGCGAAGCCATATCCAATAGCTCTATCACCTCGATGTCCTCACGCGATGCGATGCTCACACGCCAATTCGCGTACAGCACCTTTTCAATCTTGCCCTGCTTGTTGGCCGGAGTGAAGCGACAATAACAGGCTTCTTTGCGTACTATGCGTACAACTTTCGAGCCGTCGGCATTGAGAATGATTACTGAAACGCAAAACGCAAAGTGCTTGAAGTCCTGGCATACTCCAAGATAGTAGCCGGCAATGTTGTTTTCAAGAAAGAAATCATCGACCAGCTCCTTTGTATTTACTGTGGATTTGTCGGTGTTATATATAAGCCCACTGCCATAGCAAACTTCGGCATTGAACATCTGACATGTGGATAGTGTCTCGTCGCCCTCAATCAGATTGAGTATTTCATAAGGCATTTGATTGTCTGCACCCCACGGAATATATGACAGTCCTTCATCAATGACTACAGGCGGTATATCCTGCTGCTCCTTAAATACCTTGCTACTATCCACCGTAAAGGCTGCACTTGCCTTTGCATTGGGTAAAAGTTCTACACTGCTTAAATTAAGAAACTCCATAATCTTGCTTTGTTTTCAGCAAAATTATGGAGCATATAAGGTGCGGTAAAAGACAGAACTAACCTATCAAAAATCTGGTTTCATCCTTGGTTCATTCAAAAACGAATCATCTATGGTTACTAAATCTCCAATCATTCCTGCAATCCATAAACCAATAAAACCCAAAATAATCGCAACAATTAATATCCAAACGAGATAAAATAAAACTTTATTGAACAACGAATTCATTGCCAATTTCAACCGTTGTCTAAAATGGAACCATTTCTCTAACAGCGGTTTCTCGTTGAACTTTTCCATACAATCATTACAAACACCAATGTCATTCATAAAAAACATATAGTGTTCAACTTTACCACAATTTTTACATTTACAATACTCGCCTGTGAATAGCAAATATTCTTCTTGATGCTTTTCAAAGTAATCTATGCATTTAGGACATAAACCATCATATTTGCTATCATAATCACGATAAAAAAGTTTATGACAGCGTTTGCAGTATTCACCATTATCAAAATACATAGTACTTTATCTTAATTCATACAAAATTAAATATAAACCCAACATTCCTTGCACAGAAATATCTGCAAATATACAAAATTCACAAAAATACCTCCATACCATTTATCTCAAAAATACAAACATCGCGTATGGTGCGTATTTCCCGGCTATCGAGCAGCTTTATACGGCGAGTGCCTTTGTAGAAATCGTACCGAAGCGGAACTGCATTGCGATAATGCAGTATCTCACCG
>JBGVEC010000135.1:0-1900 GCA_045119815.1 Paludibacteraceae bacterium
CGCGTGTATTGACCTACAAGATAGCTTATTTGCTTCAACAGGGCGTGAATGCCGGTAACATCTTGGCATTGACATTTACCAATAAAGCGGCAAGAGAGATGAAAACTCGTATTGCAGCATTGGTAGGAGAGCATGTAGCTCGTTACTTATGGATGGGAACCTTCCACTCAATTTGTTCGCGTATCTTGCGCCAAGAGGCAGAGTATATAGGTTATACGCATGATTTTACTATTTACGATACAACAGATTCGAAATCTGTGATTAAGCATATTGTCAAAGATATGCAATTGGACGAGAAGCAGTACAAGACTAGCGTGGTGCTAGGTCGTATATCGATGGCCAAAAACCAGCTGCTTTCGCCTACATCGTATAGTGCAAATAGGGAGTATATCATGCAAGATCGCTTTGCGCGTATACCAGAGGTGGCTCGTATTTATGCCGAATATAATCGTCGATTGAAAGCATGCAATGCGATGGATTTTGACGATTTGCTGTTTATGACCAATGTGCTCTTCAAGAACAATGTGGAGGTGTTGCACAAGTATCAGGAGTATTTTCACTATCTGCTGGTGGATGAGTATCAAGATACCAATTATTCACAATATCTGATTGTGAAGCGACTAGCTGAACCACAGAATAATGTATGCGTAGTGGGTGATGATGCACAATCCATCTATTCGTTTAGAGGAGCTAATATCGAAAATATCTTGACCTTCCAGAAGGGGTATCAAACGGCTAAGTTGTTCAAGTTGGAGCGTAATTATCGTTCGACTCAGATTATTGTGAACGCAGCTAATTCGCTGATTCGCCATAATAGAGGACAAATTCCAAAGGCGGTATATTCCGAGTTAGCAATGGGTGACAGATTGCAACTGAGTACCTATATGTCGGACCGTGATGAGGGTAAGGCTGTGGCTACACAGATCAAGCAGCTCTATCGTCAGGGATATGATTATGAGCAAATGGCGGTACTATATCGTACCAATGCACAGTCACGTGTGATAGAGGATGAGTTGCGCCATTTGGGTGTTCCATACCGTATTTATGGCGGTATGAGTTTCTACCAACGCAAGGAGATTAAAGATGCTATCGCATATTTCCGTTTGGCAGTTAACCCTGCAGATAATGAAGCATTTATTCGTGTTATCAATTACCCGTTGAGAGGTATAGGTGAGACAACTGTGATGAAAGTGGGTGAAGCTTCACGCATGGCGGGTTGCTCAATGATGGAGGTTATCCTTAATCCTCAGGCGGCACAGTTGAGTGTCAATAATGCTACGCAAAACAAGTTGAATCTGTTTGCCGCAATGATTCAGGGCTTTGGTGAGAAAGTGGCGACTATGGATGCGTATGAGTTTGCGTCAATGGTATTGCGTGACTCGGGAGTGATGCGTGAGGCTAAGTCGGATACTACTCAAGAGGGTATAGCTCGCTATGAGAACTTGGAGGAGATGTTGTCAGGTATTCATGAGTTTGTGGAGCAAAAACTGCGTGATGGACAAGCTTTTACGCCTATGACGGATTTCTTGTCGGAAGTGAGTTTGTTGACCGATCAAGACGAAAATAAGGATGATGATCAAGCTCGTGTAACATTGCTGACGGTACATGCGGCTAAGGGATTGGAGTTTAAAGTGACATTTATCGTTGGACTAGAGGAGAATCTCTTCCCTTCGCAATTCTGCCAAGCGCCTAAAGAGATAGAAGAGGAACGCCGATTACTCTATGTCGCTATCACCCGTTCAATGGAGCGTTGCTATTTGACCAACGCACGTCAACGATTCCGTAATGGCCAAACGGTATTCTCTTCGCCATCACGATTTATCAAGGATATTGATTCGTGTTATATTCAATCGTCGCAAGGGTTGGGTATAGCTCCGCAACGAGTTGTAATGCCTGAAAT
>JBGVEC010000136.1:0-20047 GCA_045119815.1 Paludibacteraceae bacterium
CGCTTTGCGCATCCAACCATAACGCTGGCTGAGTTCGTGGCTCAACTGTTCGTACAAGGTGATCTCTTGAGGAACAGCATCCTCTTCTGCATCTAACCAAACACGGTCATCAAAGTCTTGCGTTTGCTTGACTACATAACAAGCGAAGCGGCTCATCAAACCATTCTCTCGGCTCTTAATCAGGGGCTTAAGTTGGTTGTAAGTACCTGAGATTAAGACAGCGAAGTGTGGGTCAGGGATCTCAATGAACTCTTCTTGATTCTTGCGAAGTTTGCTGATGGTCTCATGCTCAAACATACAACGAAGTACATCGGAGAAACCGCCTGTCGTGCTGCCAAGGGCTTTGCTGAGGGTATCGATCTCCGTCGCCATCATGATACCTCGTCCCTTGAGCATTTGCAGGTAGCTCATGAGCGCTGCTGCGGAGGTGTTGGCGGGCAGGAAGATAAACTCACCATGCTCATTCTCAATGCCTTTCAGCAGTTGTTTGGCGTAGTTCATGATACCTTTGCCCGAGGCGGCAGGAGCCAAAACCATGGTCATGAGTTCGGGGCCATAGACATGGTGCGGAAAGCCGTGATACATACGCATAGCGGGCAAGGCGTAGGCGTAATTGGTTAATAACGAAAGCAATAGCATGTCACGCATCTCGCCTTCTGGAGCAATGCTAATGGCTTTCTCAACTTGCCAAGGGAGTTGACCTTGACGTAAATGACTGGTGATGAGGGTGTCTGCACCATCGGAAGGAATGATTTTTTCCATAGTAAAAAATTTAGTTAATAGTTAATAATAAATAGTTAATATCTCCTTAAAAGAGGGAGAGTTAGATTTCGAAATCTACTACAAATATACTGCTATTTTTGATTTTTTACACATTTTGCAGTAATTATCGGAAAAGAAAAATATAACTTGCTGATATATAATAAGAAAAAAGACCTCCGATGAAAATAAAATCGGAGGTCTTTGACTAAAATCGGAAGTGATTTTTTATTTCTTCACTCGTTTGATGATGGCTTTGGCGATGAAATAGACAATAGCGAGGGCGAAAAGACCCATGATAACGATGCTCAGTTCGTGGCTATAAGCGTCGATGAGTTCTTTTTGACCACCTGCGATATAGCCTAGTAGTGCCAAGACGACATTCCAAATACCTGCACCCAGGAAGGTGTACAACAAGAACCAACCTAACTTCATCTTGCATAAGCCCGCAGGAATACTGATGAGTTGACGGATAGCTGGGATGAGACGTCCGACAAACGTAGAAACTTTGCCATGCTCGTTGAAGTAGTCTTCTGCTTTTTGGACTTTCTCGCCTGAGAGGAGGCAGAGATGTCCTAACTTGCTATCGGCAAACGCATAGACGATGGGGCGACCTAACCACATGGCTAGCAGGTAGTTGATGATGGCGCCAATCATCGCACCAAGCGTACCGAAGAGTACGATAAGGAGCACATTGAGTGGGTAACTATCGGTAGCATGAAGACTGCTAGCAGGGTCATTAGCTACATAAGCCGCAGGAGGAATAACAATCTCGCTAGGGAAGGGGATGAATGACGACTCAATTGCCATCAAGGCGGTGATCGTCGCATAATTCATATGGGAGGCGTACCATTGCTCCACTCGGGAGATGAGACTTAATTCTGCTGGCGCAGAAGTTTCAATGGTTTCAGAAGTTTTAAGAGTTTCAAGGGTGTCAGGGGTGACTAGGGTTGTGTCCTGAGCCCAAATGAGGGTGGTTGCAACGAGTGCAAGGACAAAAAGAAGGATTTTTTTCATATTGTTCTTTGAGAGGCGCTTTATGACTAGTAAAACTAGTTGGGCTAGTCGTACTAGTGATGCTAGGAAGCGCCTCGGAATATTAACTATTAATTGTTAATTATTAATTACTATTTGATTTCCCACGTTTCTAGGGATTGGGTAAGTTGGTCAAACGTGGTGGCTTTGCTCTTAGCACGTACCTCGTTAATCTGCTGATTGACAGCCGCATCATAACTCTCTGCCTCTACGCGGCGGATAACACCGAGGGCGATAGGTAAGCCTTCGCCTTTCGCCTCTAACCTTTCGCCTTTAACCTCATCTTGTCCCATCATCGCTAGCATACGGTGTAGCGTAGGATCGGGTGTCGTAGCGTCGTGGGTGAGGACGCGTTCATCGTTGGCAGGTACTACCATGAGTTGTGGGATAAGCCCTCGTGAATAGTCTAGGGCTAGACCTTTGTCGTTGTTTTTGCCAAAGATCATCTTCTCGCCATGGCGGAGGATGATGCTGCGGTCGGCACGTGTCTCGCGGTCGGCGATCCAGTTGTGGGTGCCGTGGTTGAAGATGACACAATTGACCAGGCACTCAATCACGCTAGCACCTTGGTGCTCAGAGGCTTGTACCATACAGTCTACAGTAGTAGGCATATCTACATCCAGAGTGCGAGCGAAGAAGGTACCGCGTGCGCCTAGCACCAATTCAGCAGGGACAAATGGACGCTCTACCGTACCAAATGGACTAGACTTGCTGACAAAGCCCTTAGGCGATGTAGGAGAGTATTGACCTTTGGTCAAACCATAGATGCGGTTGTTGAACAAACAGATATTGAGATTGACATTGCGTCGAATCTCGTGGATAAAGTGGTTACCACCGATAGCGAGACAGTCGCCATCGCCCGTCATTTGCCACACATTGAGTTCGGGATGGCTAGTCTTGACACCCGTAGCGATAGCACCTCCACGTCCGTGGATGGTGTTAAACCCGTAGGTATTGAGGTAGTGTGGCATACGGCTAGAGCAGCCGATACCAGAGATGACTACGGTCTGGTGGGTAGGTATGCCCACTTGTGCCATGGCTTTCTGGAGTGCGAGGCAAATAGCATGGTCGCCACAGCCAGGACAGAACTTAACGGGTTGGTTACTTTTATATTGAGCTGGTTCCATAAACTTGTTGTTTTCTAGTTAATCTAGTAGTGCTAGTTAATCTAGTTGGACTAGAGTTTTGATTGGTTAATCGCTTTTACGATGCGCTCAACCGCGAATGGTTGGGCGGTGATTTCGTTGTACTGTTCGAAGTGGATACCTTGGATTTTGCTGCGCAAGTAGGCGGCAAATTGACCATTATTCAACTCGCAGACAATCACACGTTTGTATTGGCGAAGCACCTCTTCGGTGTTCTTAGGGAGCGGATTGATGTAGTTGAAATGAGCTAAAGCGCAATGGAGCTCTTTGGCTGCCGCCAAGAGGTGGCCTTCGGTCGAACCCCATCCAACGAGCAAGGTGTCGCTATCAGCATTGCCTTGTACTTGTAGGAGTGGAATCTGATTGGCCACTTGATCTATCTTCGCTTGACGGGTGCGCACCATCTGTGCGTGGTTCTCTGGATTGGTGGAGATGATGCCCCTGTTGGCATCTCGCTCAAGACCGATATTGCGATGCTCATAGCCCTCCATACCTGGGTATGCCCAATAGCGTACACCACGCTCATCGCGCAAAGCAGGATTGTAGTTACCACGGAACTCCTCAGGTGCGCCTTGTGGTTGAATAGCAGGGAGTTGGGCGAGTTGTGGTATTTGCCAGAGGCCTGTTCCGTTGGCCAGATAGGTGTCGGTTAAGAGCACGACAGGGGTCATGTTCTCCAAGGCTATTTTACTTGCTTGGTAGGCAAAATCGAAACAGTTGGCAGGGGTGGAGGCCGCCATGACTACAGCAGGACACTCACCATTGCGTCCGTAGAGCGCTTGTAAGAGGTCGGTCTGCTCGGTTTTGGTAGGAAGCCCCGTGGATGGTCCACCACGTTGTACATCGATTACTACGAGTGGAAGCTCCGCCATCACAGCAAGACCGATGGCTTCGCCTTTGAGACTAAGACCAGGACCAGATGTAGAGGTGGCAGCCAAGTCGCCTGCAAAAGCAGCACCGATAGCGGTACATACGCCAGCGATCTCATCTTCGGCTTGGACCACCATGACACCCATATCCTTGCGAGCGGCTAACTCATGCATGATATCGGTAGCTGGTGTGATAGGGTAGGAACCGAGGAAAAGGCGTTTGCCGCACTTCTCGGCAGCGGCAATAAGTCCCCATGCGGTGGCTTTGTTGCCTGCAATAGAGGTATATTGACCAGAAGGGAGCGAGTCGGACTTCTGGATAGTCATCGTTTGGATGTTGAGCGCAAGGTTGTGTCCGTAGTTGAAACCATCAGTGAGCACTTTGACGTTCGGTGCGATGAGTTGAGGTTTCTTTTGGAACTTACTCTCAAGGAAAGTAACTGCCTGATCAATAGGACGAGAGAAGAGCCAACATACGAGTCCTAAGGCAAACATATTGCGGGATTTGAGCACCGCCTTATTGTCTAGTCCCATGTCTTTGAGACTCTCCTTGGTGAGTTGGGTAAGCGCTACAGGGATAATCTGCACAGATTCCGGAATGCCCAATTCGGTGAATGGGTTGTCGGTCTTATATAGCGCTTTCTCTAGGTCTTTGGCTGTGAGCGAGTCGGTGTCAATGATGATGACTGCATCGCGTTTGAACTGGGAGTCTGCCTCGTTCCATTGTGCGCCTGGGGCGTTGAACTTAGAGCCAAGGGCACCTACTTTGAGCGCTGCGGCGTTCATAGCAACGAGCACGTCTGCTTTGTCGCCTGGGGTATAGACGCCTGCACCGAGTTGAACTTGGAAACCGCTGACACCACCCAATGTGCCCTGAGGAGCACGGATTTCTGCTGGGAAATCGGGTAGGGTACTGATCTCGTTTCCGAGGATAGCGCTGAGTGATGAAAACATCGTACCGGTGAGTTGCATACCGTCACCAGAGTCACCACAGAAGCGAATAACTACATGTTGTTTGTGCATAGTTGTTGTGGTATTATAAAAAACGGCGGCAAAGTTACAATTTTTTTTGCATATATGCAAATTTTTTACTACCTTCGAGGGCACCTTTTCCTCGAAGCTTTAGAAAAAAATGTAGCCTATGGCAATAAAAACGTATTTTTCTTGCACATATACATTTTTTTTACTACCTTTGCAGCCGATTGTAAATTGGGTAAGAATGGGACTATTTTTATTTAAAAATAAGTCGTTGAAAATGATAATAATTGAGATATGAAAAATATACGAAACTTTTGTATTATTGCACACATCGATCATGGCAAGTCCACTTTGGCGGATCGATTGATTGAGTACACTGCTACGGTGGACAAGCGCTTGATGGAGAATCAGGTGTTGGATGATATGGATCTGGAGAAAGAGCGTGGTATTACCATTAAGTCGCACGCTATCCAAATGCAGTATAAAGGTTATACTCTCAACTTGATAGACACTCCGGGACACGTGGATTTCTCCTACGAGGTGAGCCGTAGTATTGCTGCTTGCGAGGGAGCATTATTGATCGTAGATGCATCGCAAGGTGTGCAAGCGCAGACGATCTCCAACCTCTATATGGCTCTTGAGCATGACTTGGAGATTATCCCTGTGATGAATAAGTGCGATATGGATTCTGCTATGCCAGAGAAAGTGGAGGATGAGATTATCGACTTGTTGGGTTGTAAGCGTGAGGAGATATTGCGTTGTTCTGCTAAGACAGGTGATGGTGTACCAGAGATATTGGATGCGATTATCGATCGTATCGCACCTCCAGAGGGTGATCCAGAAGCGCCGTTACAATGTTTGGTGTTTGACTCGGTGTTCAACCCATTCCGCGGAATTATCGCCTATTTCAAGGTGGTTAATGGCACGATGAAAGCGAATGACCGTGTGCGATTCTTCAATACGGGTAAGGAATACGATGCGGACGAGATAGGTGTGCTGAAATTGAATATGCAACCTACCAAAGAGATTTCGGCAGGTAATGTGGGATATATCATTTCGGGTATCAAGACTTCCACTGAGGTGAAGGTAGGTGATACCATTACGCACGTGGCTCGTCCATGTACAGAGGCGATTGCAGGATTTGAGGAGGCTAAACCTATGGTCTTTGCGGGTGTGTATCCAATTGAGGCGGAGGATTATGAGGATCTGCGTGCATCGTTGGAGAAACTTCAGTTGAATGATGCAGCTTTGACTTTCTCTCCTGAGTCTTCTGTGGCATTGGGCTTTGGTTTCCGCTGCGGATTCTTGGGGTTGCTTCATATGGAGATTGTGCAAGAGCGTTTGGATCGTGAGTTTGATATGGATGTGATAACCACCGTGCCTAACGTAAGTTATAATGTCTATACCAAGGACGGCGAGAAGGTAGAGGTACACAACCCTGCGGGTATGCCAGATATTACTGTGATTGATCGCATTGAGGAACCTTATATCCGCGCGAGCGTGATTACAACCAGCAATTTTATTGGTCCAATCATGACTTTGTGCTTGGGCAAACGTGGTGAGTTGGTGAAACAAGAGTATATCTCAGGTGATCGTATGGAGATCTTGTACGATATGCCTTTGGGCGAGATTGTGATTGACTTTTACGACAAACTCAAGTCTATCTCCAAGGGCTATGCTTCGTTTGATTGGCACCACAATGGCTTCCGTCCAAGTAATCTGGTGAAATTGGATATCTTGTTGAACGGCGAGCAAGTGGATGCTCTCTCGACCTTGACCCACCGTGATAACGCCGAGAGTTTTGGCCGCCGTATGTGTGAGAAATTGAAGGAGTTGTTGCCACGTCAACAGTTTGATATTGCTATCCAAGCAGCCATCGGCGCAAAGATTATCGCCCGTGAGACGGTCAAGCAAGTACGTAAGGACGTATTGGCGAAGTGTTACGGTGGTGACGTGAGTCGTAAGCGCAAACTTCTTGAGAAACAGAAGAAAGGTAAGAAACGCATGAAGCAAATTGGTAACGTAGAGGTACCACAAAAAGCTTTCCTCGCCGTTCTTAAACTAGATTAATACCATATTGAACAACATTGAACCATGTTGAACAATACAAAACGATTTGTATGATGCAAGAATTAGTACATAGTGCATGGAGCATGATTCCATTTGCGTTGATGCTATTGGTGATAGCAGTAGCACCATTGATTGTGGCAGAGTGGTGGGATAAGAACAAGCACAAACTAGCCGTATCGTTACTATTGGCTATCCCAACTGCTGTATGTCTAGTGATGGGCGGAATGACAAAAGAACTAGAACATCAGTTGCTATCCGACTATATCCCCTTTATCGTTCTGCTGATGTCGTTGTATGTCATCACGGGCGGTATCCATCTTTCTGGTGATATCAAAGCCAAACCATGGGTGAATACCTTGTTTTTGGCGATAGGCTGGGTGTTGGCCAGTATCATGGGAACTACAGGGGCGGCTATGCTGCTCATTCGTCCTCTACTAACGACCAATCAACAACGTGAACATAAGGTGCATACGGTATTGTTTTTCATCGCTTTGGTGGCTAACTGTGGTGGTTTGCTTACGCCATTGGGTGATCCTCCGTTGTTTATGCTTTTCTTGCGAGGAGCGGAATTTACGTGGTTTGCTTCGTTGTTTCCACAGTGGTTGTTTGCAGGATGTGTATTGCTGATGACATATTTTGCACTAGACTCCTATTACTATAAGAGGGAACATTGGACATCGCTTTCTGCAGATGCGCGTGAGCACAAACCGTTGAAGATTCTAGGCAAGACTAATCTGGTGTATCTCGTGGGTGTTATTTTGTCGGTTGCTTTTATTCACCCAGGTTATATTCCACAAATGGCCAATGCTAGTTCTCCTTTATGGATTAGATATATGCGTGAGATAGTGTTGTTGCTATTGATGTTGATGAGTCTCTTCACTACCAAGCATCATGTGCGCTACGAACTGAATAAATACTCTTGGGCACCTATCAATGAGGTGGCGGTTTTGTTTTTTGGTATTTTTGTAACTATGACACCAGCCTTAGCATATCTCAATGACCATGCGGCTACACTAGGCTTATCACATACATGGCAGTTCTACTACGCTACGGGTGCCTTGTCTAGCTTCTTGGATAACACGCCTACGGCGGTAGCTTTTCATAGTGTGGCTAGTGGATTGACACCAGAACAACTGACAGCTTTCGGAACCGATTTTGTTGCTGGTATCCCTGAACTGCTATTGCAGGCGATTTGCTTGGGTGCAGTGTTCTTTGGCGCAATGACATATATCGGCAATGGACCTAACTTTATGGTGAAGGCGATAGCAGAGGAGAGTGGAGTGAAGATGCCAAGTTTCTTTGGCTATATGCTCAAATTCTCGCTCATCGTATTGCTGCCCGTTTATATTTTAGTACAATTAATATTTCTTTAAGTAATTAATAATTAACAGTTAATAATTAATATCCATATATTCTTATTGTTGTAATGGCATATAATACAGGATTATTAACGGAGAAGACATATCATTTTGCTCTCAGAATAATAAGGGCATATAAATTTCTTAGAGAAGAGCAAAATGAGTATGTTTTATCTAAACAAATGTTACGAAGTGGAACCTCTGTAGGAGCAAACTGTAAAGAGGCTATTTATGCACAAAGTACATTGGATTTTATCAGTAAACTAAGTATAGCTCTCAAAGAGGCAAGTGAAACGGAATATTGGCTTGATTTATTACACGATAGCCAATACATAGATGATAAATCATACGAATCTATTCATAATGAATGTGTTGAACTTATAAAATTATTAACTTCAATTATTAAAACTACAAAATCTACCCTTTAAAAATATTAATTATTAACTATTAATTAGTAAAATCTATCCTTTAAAAATATTAATTATTAATTATTAACTATTAATTAGTATGCTTTTTGATCAAATTAGTGAAGACATCAAGCAAGCGATGCTTGCGAAGGATAAAGTAGCCCTAGATGCGCTACGTGGTATTAAGAAAGAGTTTCTCGAGGCTAAGACGGCCAAGGGTGCGGATGGCGAGTTGCCAGATGAGCGTGCGTTGCAGATCTTGCAAAAGATGGTGAAACAACGCAAAGAGGCTGCGGAGATGTTTCGTGCAGCTAACCGCCCAGAGTTAGCAGAGGACGAGATGGCACAATGTGCAGTTATCGAGCGTTATTTACCTGCTATGATGTCCGAGGAGGAACTCAAAGTAGTCTTGGCTGAGATTATTGCTCAAGTGGGCGCTGCTGGTCCACAAGATATGGGTAAAGTGATGGGTGTGGCTACCAAACAGCTAGCGGGTAAAGCCGAAGGTAAGACCATCAATATGGTTGTACGTCAATTGCTCAGCAAGTAATCGTGTATAAGATTTTCTCAAAGGCGATTTTCGCTGGTATTTGTATTGGTATTGCAGGTTGGGGCTTCCTAGTGGATAAAACGCTAGGTATGTTCCTTTTTATCTTTGGATTAGCCACGGTCGTTTCCTATGAGGCGAAACTCTATACGGGGGTGTCGGGCTTTTGCCAAAATTGGAGCGACATCAAACAGTTGGTGGCGATCATCTTGCCAGGAAATATCCTCGGCTGCTTGTTGGTGGCGCTTATGAGTCTGTTTAGCAAATTGCCCGTACATGAGGCCGCTTGCGGTGTGCTAGAGTCACGTTTGGCTAGTGGTCCGTTGGCGTGTGGTGTGTTAGGAATAGGTTGTGGTATATTGATGACGAGTGCCGTGGCTTTTGCTAAAAAAAGCAAGGAGTTTGGGCATTGGGTGCCATTGTTGTTTGCGGTGCCTTTGTTTATCCATTGTGGTTTCCCTCACTGTATTGCAGATGCGTTCTACTATCTGACTGCTGCGGACTATATCGTGGAGCAACCACAAGTGTTGTGGTGCTATTTGCTGACGGTTATAGGTAACTTTATCGGCTGCAACATCCCTCGCATGCTGGTTTAATGTTTAGTGTTTAAAGTTTAAAGGTGTGGAAATAAAAAAGAACCGAAGTGATTCGGTTCTTTTTGTTTATGCTAGGATGAATTAATTATTCTCCATCATGCGCATGCAATTTTTGCACATAGATTGCGTGCATCATTTTCTCACGCTTAACCTCTGATGGCTTGTTGAATTGTTGACGACGACGAAGCTCTTTCACAACACCTGTCTTGTCAAATTTGCGTTTGAATTTCTTAATCGCGCGCTCGATGTTCTCGCCTTCTTTCACTGGAACTATGATCATTGCATACACCTCCTTCTCTTGGACTCTCCGGGCAGTTAGCCTGTTCTGAGTTGTAGCGGTTGTTTAAGTCTTCCGCATGACCTTTTTATGGGTTAATAATTATTCTCTTTTTAAAAAGACCACTCAACTTTTGGTTAAGCGGTCTTGAGTACCCAGAGCCGGGGTCGAACCGGCACGGATTGCTCCACTGGTGTTTGAGACCAGCGCGTCTACCGATTCCGCCATCTGGGCCAATTGATCTCGTTCGTTCCGAAATCGGCTGCAAAATTACTGCTTTTTTTTGACATGACCAAATATTTTGTGAAAAAAGTGAAAAAAATATTTATAATAGTGTTGTTTTTTATGAAAAACACCTCATACCTTCATAATCGTACGCGTACGCGCGTGAAAATTTGTGAGAATGAAATAATTGTATTAATTTTGCAGCGATTTTTTAAGGTAAAATAACGACGTTTATAGTATTAATCTAAACAAAAGGTACTTTTTATGAGAAAAACTTTATTGCTTGGCTTGCTGTCTATCCTTAGTGCAGTATCACTAAATCTTCGTGCCCAAACCAATAATGACGGTGTGTGGTATTCGTTTTACAATGAGCAGTTTGATATCTATACGATAGGAGAAAAGAGTTTTGATGTCTTCGCTCCTACTCAAGATTCGCTTCGTTTTAGTTATGAGTATGCTGGTGGTGTAACAGCTATCAGTCCTTTTCAGTCGCAGGAAACAGACGTGTATGAGTCTGCTGATGGTAGCAATATGACACATATTGGCGATGCAGATGGTATCAAACGTTATGACGTATATACCAATATGCCCGTGTCACGCAATATCAACAAATTGCTCTTCAAACGTGATGTCGGTAATACCTATGGAGTAAATTACAAACATGTCAATGTCCTAATGGCTAAACATATTTTGTTGGCAGAGGGAGAGTATGGTACTGAGTCAATGACGTATACTTTTGAGCAAACTCAAGTGGGAGAGGTTCTTTCTGCTACTGTTGATTTGCGTTCGTTCTTGACCATGGGCGATATCACTATCTCTAGTGACAATCCTGCTTTCCGTGTAGGTAGCGCCGATAACACCGAAACCCTCGTTTGGACAGTAGGAGCAAACGCATGTGCTTCTCCAAATGGTGCAGATGGTGCTTTGGCTGGCGGAGAGACTTTGGGCGATATTGATCAGTATAGTGTAGCAATCTATTTCTGTCCTGATTATGTGAAGGACTATCAGGGTATAATCACTTTGACCGATGGAGTATCTACTGCTACTATCTCTGTGACGGGCGTGGGCTATGTAGAAGAGCAATGGGCGCAAGAGATCATTTGGGATTTGGATACATTGCAGATGACTGTAGGTGATACGTTGAGGTTGAATGCGGTAGCAACGAGTGGTTTGGAGGTGGGCTACTCTTTGAACAATGCCGATGTGTGTGCATTAGAAAATAACATGTTGATTGCGCTAGCTGCGGGCGAGATAATCGTGACTGCAACTCAGGAGGGTAATGTACTTTACTTGCCTGCTGAAGAAGTAACTTGTACGATTACGGTTGTACCTGCTGAAGATGATGAAGAAGATGGGGATGATGTGACTAGTGATTTGGAGGATATGTTTGCGGAGCAAGTGAAAGTAAGAAAGATCATCCGCGATGGTAAAATTTATATCATTCGTGGCAACCAAGTGTATGATATGTTAGGTACTAGATTGTAATAGATAGTTCATAAGATTAAGCAGCACAGGGCATTGGCTCTGTGCTGTTTGTTTATATGAGGGTGTTTTGCTATCTGGAGTTGACAATTGGGAGTTTGGATGTGTCAAATTTTATGAAAAACATATCACACCTTTATATATGTGCGTACGCGCGCGCATAAAATTTGCGTATTCCGTAGGAAAATGTTAATTTTGCACCGCTTTTCGGCTTAAATAAAAGCATGTGTATAGTATTAATCTTAATAAATGACACTTTATGCTTAATAACTTTGAGTCTTAAAACAATAGAATTGTACTTTGTAATCCTTTCGTTTGCCCATGGTTTGCCCTTAGGTTGCCCCCTGTTTTCATCGGAACCTGATCGGAACCTCATCGGAACTTCGCCGAAGGAATCCCGAAGGAAACCCGAAGGAAGGGTGGAAGAAAAGCGGTAGATAAGTATAGCAAAAGTATACCAAGGGTATACAAAAAACAAAAGAGATATTAATTATTAACTATTAACTGTTAATTATAAGGATATTAATTATTAACTATTAATTATAAACTGATTAACATGAAACAATTTTTACGACATATTTTCCTGTTGGTTGCTATGTTTGTGGCAACTGCTAATCTCTCAGCCCAATTAGCATTCAATAAAGTATATGATCAAAATGATTGGAATAATTCCAATACAACAATCAACAAAAATGGCGGTTCTGGAAATGACAACAAGTGGGATGGCGGTATGAAATTCAAGTACTATAAATGGTCTGATGCAACTGGCGGCTTTGATAGGAACGAAAAATATGTTGATATTCGTTTAAGTGAAAGTACATGTAAAAAAAGATTAAGATGTGCATTTGTTATTCAAGCTGAGGCTACCCAAGGAAAAGATTATTATTTCGCAATTTCTCCAAGTGCAGATGGAACTACTTTTCCAGAGGAATGGAAGTGGAAATCTTCTGGTGATAAAAATGATATGGAGCAAGGTCAAATTTGTGAGATAGATTTGGCTCCTTCGGTTAAATTTATTAGAATTTCATATTTTGGAAATCTATCAGGTTATTGCAAAGATTTAATTGTTTCAGAATTGACAGGATGTGATGATTATGATTTGTTTACAGTGTTAGGAGGAAATAGCGGTAAATTAAAATTAAATAAGAGTACAAACACTCAAATTTTAGAACTGAATTGCATCCCTGCATCATTGTCTTTTTCGTTTTATGGATATGATGATAACCTTTTGTATAGTCGTCCTGACTTTTCTCTTTTCTCTTCTATAACGAATAATAATTCTGAGTCGTATACTAGAAGTCATGGCAGTTATGACAGTGAAACCAAACGATGGGCACATAATATTTCGTTGACAAGAGATGTGAAATATTTGAAATACAACTCAAATATTACTAAGGATAAAATTGAAAATTTTATTACTGATGTTCGCATTACGCCTGCTCGTTTTATTGAAGTATGTAATAATTCCGTTGTACCGCAAAATTCAACCGAAACAACCATCGACTTTGGAGATGTATTTATTGGATATAGCTATGAACCTAAATCTTTCTACTTGACATATTCTGATGTGCAAAACATCTCTTTAACGAAAAATAATTCACAAATACGTTTGTCAGAAGAGCTAATTTCTATTAAATGTGGGCAGTTTACACCTCTAGGGACTTCTCGTGAAATTAAAATTACTTTGAATCCGACAACAGAGGGGCAAATCAACGAAACGATTACGATTACGGATGAAGCTAAGACCAAAACGGCTAAAGTGATGGTTAAAGCTAATGTTAAACGTGTTACTTTTGAAGGTCATACTGATGATCGGTGGAAAGAAAACGATAACTGGAATTGTGGTAAGTTTCCCAATGATATCCGAATTCCAATTACGATTAAGGCGGATGTAACTCTTCTTGAAGGTACTTTCGCAGTCAAGGAAGTGAAATTTGAGAATGATGCGAAATTGCATATTACCCACAAAAGTGGTTTGACCATTGGTGAGGGGGGAGTAATAGGTGCTAAAGACGGAACAGTAACAATTGACAACCTCCCTGAAGGTGCAGGATTCCTTCGTATAGATCCTAGTGCAACAAATAAATTGACAAATAAGGTTGAAGTTAAGTATACTACCAAAGCATTTGATGGAGTCTGGCAATATTTTGGTGCGCCAGGTACAGATGCTGTGATATCTAATGAACCATATACCGATGTATATCTATGGAGTGAACCAAAAGGTTGGATGCAACATACTTCACAAACTCTTCAACCATTTGAGGGATATGCTATTACACAATATAATGGTGAAAACAAAACCTATTCTATGACAGCTACTCCTATTTGTGGGGATAAGACAATTAATCTAACGAAGAGCGCCGATGGAATGAATGGCGATAACTTGTTTGTGAATAGTTATTTAGCTCCAATTGACTTGACCAAGTTTACGGATATGGACGATGACTTGAATGACCCAAATGATGATTTTAGAGGTAATTTTGAGAAGACATTCTACTTGTTTAATTCTGGTTCGTGGGAAGATTGGCAAGGTAATGGAGGAAGTGAGAATAATGGTTTTGTGGAAGGCGGTGATCGAGGTCAGTATTTTGCGATTGCTCCTTTGAGTGTAAAACTTTTAGACTCCAATATCGAACAAACTGTTATTCCATCTATGCAGGGTGTGTATGTGATAGCTAATGAAAATGGAGCAAGCATCAAATTAGATTACAATAAACATGTTTTCAAAGCTGATGCCGCGAATATGAATTACCATATGCGTGCGCCTAAAGTAGAGGATAAGGACTTTATGCGTGTGCGCATGCAAGTGGGTAGTCAGAATAGTGGTTCGGATCGCATGTATGTGATTCAATATAAAGAAGGCACGCAAGGTTTCGATAATGGATATGATGCGAGAAACATTTTAGTGGATGGATTGGCAAGTATCTACACCAATGAACAGGACGGTGAGATGGAAATATCTGTGTCTGACAATATAAATGAGACCTATATCGGTTTTTCTGCAGGAAATGATGGTGAATATACCTTGCGATTTACATCGGTTGTAGGTGAATTATATTTGAAAGACTTAGAGACAGAAACTGTTTGGGCTGTTATGGATGGCGAAGAGTATACATTCTATGCTACTCCTAACACGAAAAATGATAGACGCTTCCTGTTATTAGATCATAAACCAGAGCAAAGTGGTGGTGTTAGTACAGGTGTTGAGAATGTGCATTCTACAAAAGCGTGGATAGCAGATAATGTCGTATATGTGACTAATGCACCAATAAATACCGAATTGGTTGTTTATACAATGAGCGGAGTAGTGGTGACATCGCTTGTAACAACCACTCCATATACAACAATAGACGTGGCAAATATGCCAACAGGAGTGTATATGTTGCGTTTGAATGACAAGGTATATAAGTTTGTTTGTAAATAAGATTTTAAGGTAAGAATTTGAAAAGATTGTTCATTATATTGCTCGTACTGTGTCCATATGTCTCATATGGGCACCTGCAGGCACAGATGTATAACATATCTTCGCGTACACATCGTTCCTATTCAACTGGTGGTACTATAGCGGTACCTTCGCATGTAGAATTTAGATCAACGAGTGTCTATAACTCTAATATTAGATCCAATACCCAACAGAAGTGTTATTCCACTGCACCTATGCAGGTAGCTAATGGAAGTATAAAGACAATGGCATCTAGTATTAGTGGTGGAGTGTTAACTGCGGAAAAAAGTACTGGTTATATACCAACAGGTCCGCAACGAGCCCCAGGAACTCCTCGCCCTCAACCCATCGGCGATGGATGGGATGTGGCGCTAATGTTGGGATTATTGTGCGCGGGATATGTCGTGTTTCGCTATCGCAAACAAAGAGAAAACCAACTAAGTTAGTCTCTTTTTGGCAGTTGGCAAATCTGTGCCAAGTAACAATCCTTGCATTTGGCTTTGTCCTCCGTTGGAGAGAATGGAATATCAGGATTGAATATCTCGTCTAACAAACTGGTTAATTCCTCATTAAATTCTTGCGGGATAAGCCCAGAATAGAATAGGGAGTCATTCTTGTCGTGCAGACATGTATTCGTTGTCACATCGTGCAGCTGACGTGTGGGGAATAAGTGCGGAGCTAACTCCAGCATGTTACCACGTTTGGATTGTTCTTGGAGAGCAAGTGGATTATTCTCCAACATCCAGCAATAGAGTAGGGTTTGTAATATATATTTGTTGCCCTGTTTGCGCACACTCGTATCTTCGTTATTGGCTTGGATGGTTTTGCCAAATACATCCGACATATTTGTGTAGTCGAGTTTGACACTTCCAGTTTTATAATCAATGACCCGCATGTGATTAGACTTTATATCAATACGGTCAATCGTTCCTCCAAAAGCAATGTCCTGATTGATTGAAGGTAAATGTATTGTACGACGGACAATTTTTTCGGATGTGATATATTCAAAAGGCGCATTTTCGTAGTCGTAGTATAGCGTGTTACCTACACAACTGCGTACCACTCTCTCTGCTAGTTCGTCTCCCTGTAGGTCTTTGAGCTCGGGGAGGGACTTCCAATAGGATTCATTGTTGACGTTATTCATCAGCAATTGTATATCGGAAGAGGTAACTTGTTTGCCCTCTAGTGGAGTATAAAGGCGCTGCATGATGGAATGTAGCACAATACCTAGTGTTCTATCGCTGATCGAAACACTATCATCGGTAGCCTTGTCTCGAATGCGTTCTAGAAACTGGAAATAAAATGCCTTTTGACAACGTAAGTATTCAGCAAGTGAACTAGCAGATAAATATCCTTTCTCAGCAGTGGAAGTGTAGTATTTAGAAAGCAATCGTTGTACATCTGCTGTCTTGGTAATCGGCAAATTCTCAGAAATGGCAGATTGTAGTTGCTCGGTAACGGTAATACGTTCTACAGGCAGTTGGTATTGCCAAATAAGTTGGTAATAATATCGTGATAGTTCGCCTGAATGTTGCTCATCGGCATGCGTATTGGCTATGAACCAAACGTTCTTAGCATGTGAAAGCATGCGATAGAAATTGTACGCAAAAATAGCATCTTGACGCTCCACCGTAGGTAGATCAAATCCACGGCGTAAAGTATATGGAATAAAACTATTTCCTCGTGAATGCCCTGGATAGATGTCATCGTTGAAGTCGGTAATGATGATATTATCAAAGTCCAATGCACGTGTCTCCAATACACCCATGATCTGCAATCCTTCTAGTGGCTCGCCTGTATAAGGTATGGTCATATCCATGGTGAGCATCTTGAGCAATTGTTGTACCGATTGTGCCGTAAAAGAAATATCCGAATACGCATGAATAGCTTCCTCAATACGGTCCAGTGTCTTGAGCATGAGGTAGATACTTTCGCTAGTGTCGGGGTTAAACTGTTGCCCTATATGGGTACGCATAAGTTGGATACATGCTCCACTATCTTGTATTGTAGGGGAGATGTATTGCTCTGGATATGCTACCAACATATATATGGAAGTGGCGCGTAATGGGTATCCCATGGTGACATTTATTTTATTAATGTCGCTAGGGATAGTATGTATCAATGGTATGAGTAACTCCTCGTTAGGCAATACCACTGCTGTACGTGTCCAATCCGTAACCTCTCCTTTGATCTGGGAGAGAATATCATGGACTTGATGCGTTTGACTGGTGGAAGAGGATACAGAGATTAACTTGATTTGTTGATCAGTCTGCTTGGTAATCGCAGAAATCTCATAACGAGAATGTAAATCTCGTAGATTGTCCAGCATGAACATGGATGCTGCATTATGCTTATCACGCAAGAACTCAGCATCGTAATCAAAGTAGAAATCTGCTCGCCCCATCTCTTGCAAACGCAACATAAGTTGGCGCTCCGATTCGGTCATGGCATTAAATCCAATAAAGACATACTGCTCATTGAACTTATCTGGTGAAATCTCATCCCAATGCTCTATAACTTGTCTGTGCAGAAGTCCTTCATATGCTAGATTATCTTTCAGTAGATCTTCTTGTAAGCCTTTGTATAAAGGATATAGCAATTGCCATGTCCGTACAAAATTGGTATGCATCTTGCTGTTCTCATTCTTGCTAACAGAAAGATGAAACTCCCCCCAAAAACGCTTGATAGCCGCGATCTGTTTGTCTGACAAATTGGCAAAATGACTATCAATATCATGCATGTCCTCTACCAAGGCATATAAAGATTGGACATCTTGGACAAGATGATTATCTACCTCAGAGAAGTCCGCTAGCATCATTTTTCCCCAATGAAGGAATGTTTCAAGAGGTTCTGCATCTGCACGCAGGTGGCTATATACGCGATATAATCGTAGTAGCAAAGTTAATTGATCGACCACTAATAGGTCACTCAATGAAGCAAAACACTCGTTGATACTGATTACAAGAGGTGCAAAAATAGGCTTTTGCACATACTGCGAGATGTATTTCCGAAAGAATAATCCCGCACGATGATTTGGAAAAACAAAGGTATACGACTGCAATTTGTCACCTGCTTCCCGCACGAAGGTTTCCGCGATTCGTTGTAGTTTACTCTGCATTAAGTTTTAGGATTTTTTTTACAATTTGTTTTATACGTGAGATGATAGACCATGTCTTGCTAGCAGGTGGCATCTCAGAGAGCAAGGTGTCCATATCTGGGCCACCCGTCAACTGCTCTGGGTAAACAACCATAGAGTTGTAATTTGTAAAATGCTCTCCCAACATTGTTGGAATCTCTTCAAATAGTGGATTATAACTAGCTGTGGACTTACGTGATGACAAAAGTATCAACATGTCATTATCCATAATAGTCTGTGATAAGACGCTAATCTCCTCCCAACCTTCCATCGTGCGGAACGAAGCACGAAGATATTTTCCCGGACGGCGACACATCGTTTGCAATGCCACTTGTGTATCAGGGTGCGCATAGAATACTACTTTTGCTCCCAACTCGCCAGCTAATCGACGAACAAGTCCAAAGCACGTGATAAAGTCACGCTCTTTCTCCGCATAGCGTGGCACGGCCACAACCAATCGATAGATGGTATTTATCGGTTGTGACTCATGATAAACGATCACCGATTTGCTGGTATGTTCCACCAAATTAGACACATCCTGCCAGTCCGCTGATTGCTTAATCTCAATATTATCCAAGGTGGCCATCTCACCAATCTCGCGTAGCGTTGGTCGCAAGTCTCTACCCACGGAAGTGAGCAACCAATAGTCGTCTTCGTGATCGGATTCGAGTTTGGCACTCTCTTGCAACGCCAACTCTTTAGCGGCATGCTCGGTGATGAAACTAGCTGTGGTACACAATACCAAAATCATCAAGACAGAAGCGTTTAGCACATCCGAAGACAAAAGTCCCATCTGGTAAGCAATCGTGACAATAGCCAAGGTGCCCGCTGCGGTAGCATGCGAAAGACCAAACACCAATTGTCGCTCGTGTTTCGAGAAGCGGAAGACCACTTGAGCAATCCACGCAGAAAGACTCTTACCAATTAACTTCGTGGTAATCATCACTACCGCTATCGTCACGGTCGTCCAACCGCTCCAGAAGGCATGGATATCAATCATCAAACCCACACTTATCAAGAACAAGGGTACAAAGATACTATTACCCACAAAGTTTATTCGTCCCATCAATGGCGAACGATTAGGCAGCAAGCGATTGAGTGACACACCACAAAGGAAGGCGCCTAAGATTCCTTCCAAACCTGCTAAATCTGCTAGCAATGCACTGCCCACCAGCATCAACATCACCACCATAAACTCAGAAATAGGGTCGCGATAACGCTTAAAGAACATACGCGCAAAGCGAGGGAAAAGCCATAATACGCTCAGCAAGAAAACAACTACCAATGCTAATTGTATTGCATAATCCGTGAGACTCTGTGTAGAGCGGCTCCAACCTTCTACTATAGCTAATACGATGAGTGACAAAATAATAGCCACCATAGTAGCGCCTACCGTGATATTGACGGCCACATTCTTTTGCACACCATATCGACTAACGATAGGATAAGTCATTAGCGTGTGACTACCATACATCGCACCTAACAACAGACTGGGTAGCCAACCATAAGGAAGCAGGTATTGGCTGGTAATGAGACCCAAACCAAAAGGAATAAAGAATGTACACAATCCAAAGAATAGTGAGCGGTATTTGTATTGCTTGAAATCGTTAATATCAATCTCGCTACCCGATTGGAACATAATATAGAGCATACCCAATGAGCCTAGAATCTGGAGGGCTGGGGTCTCGCCTACAAGGTCCAAAACGGATGGACCAATCACA
>JBGVEC010000137.1:0-36966 GCA_045119815.1 Paludibacteraceae bacterium
GAATCGCCAAACAACAACCTATTAAGGAAATTTATCAACTCTTTTAGGATACTTAACAACCTTTTTAGGAAACCTATCAAAAAGTGACGATTCTTAAGAAACCTTTCCAGAAATAGTGTAAACCTTTTTTAGTTTTAATCAGAAGGGATAAGCAAGGGATATGAATCACATAGTTATCGTATAGTAATCGTATAGTAATCACATAGTGAAGATAGCATATGAACCCGTTATGAACCCGTAAATGACAGGGTACGATCCAATACCAAAGGTACACTAAAGGTAAACAAAACTTTTTCAAAACGAGATAACACATACAGAATAGATTAGCATAGTTTTTGTAGAAGAAAGGATATACATTAAACCTAACCTAAAAATTAAAAATTATGAAACCAAAACTCCTTCTTCTAACGCTTGCGCTATGCAGCGTAATGGCAGTACACGCCACGGATTATATTATGCTGAGTCCATTGGACACCGCAGTTCTACCCGATATACCCACCAAAGATCAAGGTGGCAATATGGCACGTTCTGTACTCAACAAAAACGGCATTTGGCAAAATACTCAGCGAAACCTGAAAAGACAAAATTTCTCCGACAAGAGCATATACAAGGTAATGAAGCAACTCTACCAATACACCCACAAGCACTTTGTTACCTTCCCCGTTGCCTATTGGAGTCAAACGCCGCAAGGCGATTCATTGCTCGTTTCTGGACGCGTGTATCTTCCTAAATATCGCATACTCAACGGCATTATTGTAGCCAACCACTACACCATGACCGCCGATGAAGAAGTGCCAAGTAATAGAATCTCCATGGAGATGGTTTACCTATTGAAAGGTTATGCGGTAATCATGCCTGACTATGTAGGTTATGGGCTTTCACGAGATGAA
The DNA here is from genome assembly GCA_045119815.1 of Paludibacteraceae bacterium. GTDB lineage: Bacteria > Bacteroidota > Bacteroidia > Bacteroidales > Paludibacteraceae > Colicola. The sequence goes on from JBGVEC010000137.1 coordinate 891, forward strand.
CTCCACCCCTATTTGCATTGGCGCAGCGCTGCACAAACGGCTGTGGATTTGCTGAACTGCATGCCCGAACTGCTAGATTACTATGGTTATTCTTACCCTAAAGACGTAGTCGTTACGGGTTATTCACAAGGTGGTGCTGTGGCACTAGGTGTGGCGAGAATGATTGAAGAAAACTACCATCAAGAAAATGATTGGACTGTGCGCAAACTCTATGCAGGAGCAGGTCCGTATGATCCTGCGGGCACATACCTATTTAGTATGGAGCGCAACGAGATGGGCATACCTGCAGCTATTCCACTGATTGTAATGGGACTAAACGATGCATACGAGTTGGGATTCACACTAGATGAGTTCTTTCTCGATCCTCTTTTGTCTAACTACGAAGATTGGGTTGTGTCCAAAGAATACACCGTGGGACAAATCAATCAGTTGATGGGTTCCACCATCATGAGCGAACTCATGACCGAAGATGCGCTGACTCTAGATAGCCCACAAGCCGATATGCTTTACGAGGTATTGCTTTGGAATAGCAACGTGGGGTACGACTTGCAAGCACCTGCGTATTTTCTCCATAGTTTAGAGGATGAGGTTGTCCCTTTGCTCAATAGTATCAACTTGGAAGAACAGATGCCCGATAAAGAGGAAAAAACATTTGATTTTGACTACTATGGATCGCATATGGAAGCTAGCGTACCATTTATCCAATATGTCTATCAAGATCTGTAAATAACATACTATAGAAATAAGGCAAAATTGCCCCAATAAAGAACTCATCTCCCTCGAAAAGAAACTCGAGGGAGTTTTTTGCTAAAAAAACTAAGTTTCTTGGAGTCATCTATTGCATATATGCAATATTTTTTGTAATTTTGCGCCATATTTTATACATACGCATATGAAACTAGAAGAAATACTTATTCCACAGGTACAAGAGGCAGTCAAAGACCTCTATGGTATCGAGATAACTGCAGAGCAAGTGCAGTTACAAAAGACACGTGCAGAATTTGAAGGCGACATCACTCTTGTGGTGTTCCCATTCGTGAAGGCTGCACGCAAGGCACCAGCTATGGTGGCACAAGAGTTAGGCGAGAAACTTGTAGGCGGACTCGTTGAGAAGTTCAACGCGGTACAAGGATTCCTCAACCTCAGCATCGCACAAAGCTACTGGGTAGAACAACTACAAGCTATTGCAGAGAACGCTGAGTGGGGACAATTGAGGCGAGAAGAGCACCCCACGGCACAAGTGTCGTCGGGGACCCCGCTGGCGAAAGGCGAAGAGGCGAAAGGTGAGAAGCCACTGATGATGGTGGAGTACTCATCTCCTAACACCAACAAACCACTTCACCTCGGTCACGTGCGTAACAACCTCCTTGGTTACTCCATCGCAAAGATTCAAGAGGCCAATGGTTGGAATGTAGTGAAGACCAATATTGTGAACGACCGTGGTATTCACATCTGCAAGTCTATGCTCGCATGGCAAAAATTCGGCAATGGAGAGACCCCAGAAAATAGCGGTAAGAAGGGCGACCACCTCATCGGCGATTACTATGTGCGCTTTGATGTAGAGTACAAGGCTCAAATCAAGGAGCTCATAGCAGGTGGCATAGACGAGGAAACCGCTAAAAAAGAAGCGCCACTTATCAAAGAGGCACAAGCGATGCTCGTAAAATGGGAGCAAAACGACCCTGAGGTGCGTGCCCTCTGGCAAAAGATGAACGAGTGGGTATATGCTGGTTTTGACGAGACCTATAAGCAAATGGGCGTAGGCTTTGATAAGATCTACTACGAAAGCGACACCTATCTCGTGGGCAAAGGCGAAGTAGAACGCGGTCTTGCCAAGGGCGATTTCTACCGCCGCGAGGATGGTAGTGTTTGGGCTGACCTCGCACAAAACGGATTGGATGAGAAACTTCTTCTCCGTGCTGATGGTACATCCGTATATATGACCCAAGATATCGGTACAGCCAAGTTGCGCTTTGAGGACTACCCTATTGATAAGATGGTGTATGTGGTGGGCAACGAGCAAGAGTACCACTTCAAGGTATTGAGTATTTTGCTTGACCGCCTTGGTTTCCCATTCGGCAAGGAGTTGGTACACTTCAGTTACGGTATGGTGGAGTTGCCAAACGGTAAAATGAAAAGCCGCGAGGGAACCGTGGTAGATGCCGACGATTTGATGGCACAAATGATTGCGGATGCAAAAGAGATATCCAAAGATAAAGTCAACACCCTTCCTGACATCACCGAAGAGGAAGCCAACGAGATTGCTCGTATGGTAGGTTTGGGTGCGTTGAAGTATTTTATTTTGAAAGTGGATCCACGCAAGAACATGCTCTTCAATCCAGAAGAGAGTATTGACTTCAATGGTAACACAGGTCCTTTTGTTCAATACACCTACGCGCGCATTCAAAGTGTGTTGCGCAAGGCACAAGAAAGAGTTGAGAGTAAAGAGTTGAGAGTTGAGTTATCTGATAAGGAGCTTGCTCTTATTCAACGTTTGGTGGATTATCCTGTGGCAGTGCGTCAAGCCGGCGATGAGTTCTCACCTGCGGTGATAGCAAACTACGCCTATGCATTGGCATGTGACTTCAACAGTTTCTACCACGACCATAGCATTCTCAACGAGGCAGATGAGCAAAAACGAGCATTGCGTCTTGTATTGGCACAAACCGTAGCCAAAGTCATCAAGAGTGCAATGGCATTACTTGGTATTGAAGTCCCTAGTAGAATGTAATTTTGAATTAAGAATTATATGTACAGCGATTTTCAAAAACACCTGCAAGGTATCTTGAGCGAAATCAAGGAGGCAGGATTATACAAGAACGAGCGAGTAATTATCACTCCACAGTCTTCTGCAATTCAAGTAGAGGGCGGTAAAGACGTCATTAACTTCTGCGCCAATAACTATCTTGGTTTGGCAGACAACCCAGAATTGATTCAGGCAGCCAAAGACCGTATGGATGCTCGTGGTTATGGTATGGCTTCTGTGCGCTTTATCTGCGGTACACAAGACACCCACAAGCAACTCGAGCAGGCTATCTCTGATTTCTTCGGCACAGAGGACACTATCCTCTATGCAGCTTGCTTTGACGCCAATGGTGGACTCTTTGAGCCACTCTTGACCGAGCAAGATGCCATCATCTCCGATGCACTCAACCACGCATCTATCATCGATGGTGTACGTCTGTGCAAAGCTGTTCGCTATCGTTATGCTAACGGCGATATGGCGGATTTGGAGGAACAATTGAAGAAAGCACAAGATCAACGTTTCCGTATTATCGCAACAGACGGCGTGTTCTCTATGGATGGTAATGTCTGCCCATTGGATAAGATATACGAGTTGGCACAGAAATACGATGCCCTTGTGATGGTGGATGAGAGTCACTCTGCGGGTGTGGTAGGTAAGACTGGTCATGGTGTGACAGAGCGTTACGACCTCCGCGGAAAGATTGAGATCATCACAGGTACGCTGGGTAAAGCGTTCGGTGGCTCAGTAGGTGGTTTCACCACAGGTAAGAAGGAGATTATCGACTTGCTTCGCCAACGCAGCCGTCCATATTTGTTCTCTAACTCTATTCCTCCATTGATTGCTGCAGCAGGATTGAAGACCTTTGAGATTTTGACTCGTAGCAACGAGTTGCAAGACCGTTTGCACGCTAACACTGAGTACTTCATCAGCAAGATGAAAGCCGCAGGATTTGACATCAAGCCAACCGAGTCTGCTATCTGCGCAGTGATGTTGTACGATGCTCGTTTGAGTCAAGAGTTTGCTGCTGCATTGCAAGAGGAAGGCATCTATGTGACCGGTTTCTACTATCCTGTAGTGCCACAAGGTCAAGCGCGTATTCGCGTACAACTATCCGCAGCACATACCCCAGAGCAATTGGATAAAGGTATTGCCGCATTCGTAAAAGTAGGAAAAGAATTAGGAGTAATCAAATAAACTAGACATTCTAGACCAACTAGACATTCTAGAAAAATAAGAAAAACAATGAAAGCCTTAGTAAAACGTTATGCAGAGCCAGGACTCTGGATGGAAGAAGTGCCAATGCCTCAAGTGGGCGTGAACGATGTGCTCATCAAAGTTACTAAAGCCGCTATTTGCGGAACCGATCTCCATATGTACAAATGGGATGAGTGGTCACAAAGCCACTGCACCCCACCCTATATCATGGGGCACGAATTTGTAGGTGTAGCCGTGGAAGTAGGACCTGGTGTTCGTGGCGTAAAGGTCGGCGATCGTGTAACCGCCGAAGGCCATATCGTTTGCGGCACATGCCGCAACTGCCGTCGTGGCATGGGTCATGTGTGCGAGAATACTATCTCAGTCGGCATCATGGGTAAAGACGGAGCCTTCGCAGAGTATGTGGCCATTCCAGAGAGCAATATTGTACATGTACGTCCTGAGATTCCAGATGACTTTGCTGCCATCATGGATCCATTCGGTAATGCTACGCATACTGCGCTCGCATTCCCTCTCTTGGGCGAGGATGTGCTCATCACAGGTGCTGGACTCATTGGCACCATGGCAGCGGGTATCTGCCGTTATGCAGGAGCGAAGAATATTGTCGTAACCGACCTCAACGAGCAACGCCTTGAGATCGCCAAGAAAATGGGTGCAACCATTACCGTTAATGGAGCTAAGGGCGAGACCGTAGAGGGCGCTATGAAACAATTGGGTATCCGTGGTTTTGATGTGGGTTTGGAGATGTCTGGTGCACCATCTGCCTTCAACGATATGATTGCACATATGTACAAGGGTGCGAACATCGCGCAGCTGGGTATATTGCCAAGCAACACGCAAGTGAATTGGTCCGATATTATCTTCAATGCACTGACTATCAAGGGTATTACCGGTCGCCGCATGTGGGAGACATGGTACCAGATGGAGCAAATGCTGTTGGGTGGTTTGGATTTGAGTCCAGTGATTACCCACCGCTTCCACTTTGATGATTTCCAAAAGGGCTTTGATGTGATGCTCAGCGGACAATGTGGAAAAGTGTTGTTGGAGTGGTAGTTGCAGAGTTGAAAGTTGAAAGTTTAAAGTTTAAAGACAAGAATATATGAAAAGAATGATTTTATTGAGCATGGCAGTGGTAATGTCTATGACCATGCTATTTGCGCAATCGCGCGAGGGATTGACCGAATACAAACTAGCAAATGGTTTGACAGTTATGTTGTGGGAAGATCATGACCAACCTGACGTGACTGGTTATGTAGCGGTACGTGCAGGTGCAAAGGATGAACCTGCAGAATATACAGGTTTGGCTCACTATTTGGAGCATATGCTCTTCAAGGGTACACAAAAGATTGGTGCACTTGATTGGGAGAAAGAGAAACCTCACTACGAGAATATCATCCGTCTCTACGATGAGTATGCCACTACAACAGACGAGGCTGCTCGCCTAGAGATCATCAAGCAAATCAACGAAGAATCTATCGAAGCAGCTAAATATGCTACTGTAGAAGACTTTTTTGTGTTACTAGATGGAATTGGCGCGACAGATGTCAATGCCTATACTAGTTACGATATGACTTGCTATCATAACTCCTTCCCTGCTAATAATATGTACAAATGGTTGACCATTTTCTCTGACCGTTTGATAGACCCTGTTTTCCGTACTTTCCAAGCGGAGCTTGAGACAGTATTCGAAGAGTACAATCGTTCGGAGGATAACCTAAGTCGCCGTATTAATAGCACTATGATGAGCAAAATGTTTCAAGGACATCCATATGAGCGTAGTGTTATCGGTCTGCCAGAGCACTTGAAGAATCCTCGTATTAGCAAACTTATTGAGTTTTATAACACATGGTATGTAGCTAATAATATGGCACTTATTATCGTTGGTGACTTTGATGCAGAAGCAACCAAGCCAATGATTGAAGAAACTTTTGGTCGTCTTAAGAGCGCACCACTTCCAGAGCGTCCTACCTATCCAAAGACTTCGTTCGCAGGCAATCCTACGCATAAGTTCAAGTTGGGTTACTATCCACAAATCCTTTGGGTATACGATGGAGTAAAGATTACAGATGAAGACTATCTACCTTTGCAGTTTGTAGCCTCATTACTCAATAATAGCACAAACACTGGTCTATTTGACAAACTGATCATGGATGGTATCGTTTCTTCTGTAGGTGCAGGTGTGGTTTCATTATGTGACCAAGGTCGTATCATCATTGAAGCGATTCCATATTATGATGCTGCACAAAGGATGTATGAGTCAAATGCAGCTACAGAGCGCATCGTCATGGCAGAGATTAACAAACTCAAAACAGGTGATATTCCTGATTGGTTAATTCAAACAGCAAAAGCTGAGTTTGCACAAAACTACAAATTGGCATTTGAATACTCTAGTACCAAGATGGATGCTCTTGTTAATAGCTTTATCTATGGCACTCCTATTGATGACATCTTTACGGAAAACGATAAGATTCAAGCACTTACAAAAGAAGACATCCAACGAGTAGCTAAGAAATTTTTCGATGCAGACCATATAACTCTAACATTCGAAGAGGGTGATCCAAAGAAAAATAAACTAGCTAAACCTGCGATTAAACCGCTTGACCTTATCAATGATCAAGAGACAGAGTATGCTAAGCAATTCAAAGCATTGCCTGAAGGACAAGTGAAACAAACATTCATGGATCTAAATGACGTGAAAATTCTTTCTATAGATGAGAATGTTAAACTGCACTATGCTACCAATCCAAAGAATAACATCTTCTCACTAGATCTCATTTTCGGTGTAGGTACAGCTAAAAAACCTATGCTTGAGTATGTCATTTCTCTTATGAATCAGGGAGGTATCATGCCTAATACCGAACCACAAGATTTCCGTCGCCAACTTTCTGAACTAGGTGGACGTTGCGCATATAGTGTTAATGATAGCTACTTCCACGTTTCTATTATTGGTGACGAAGAGCATCTCGCTGAGATTTGCCAACTCGTTCAACGCCAAATGCTTATGCCTAAATTTGACACCAAGCAGTTTGAAGCAGTTAAGGGACGTGAGCTTTCTAGTCGTTTTGTTCTCCAAAAGAGAAACGAACTTCAAGCAGGCGCGCTCCGCGAATATATTTTATATGGAGATCAATCCCGCTATCTTGACCTTGTGCCATTTATGGATGTCTACTATATGGACGACCTCAAACTGAAAGTGGAATTCCTAGATGCTATTAAGTATGAACTTAATATCCACTATTGTGGACAAAAACCAGCAAATGAGGTGAAAGAGATTTTGACCAAAAACCTTCCTTTGCAAGAGGGAGTACAGGCTTCTACATCACCACATATTCGCGACCGAAAATCATACGAGAATACAGAAGTGTTCTTCCTGCCGAACTCTAATATGCAGCAAGCTACTATCTACTTCTACTTTAATGGTAAACCATACGACAAAGAACAAAATGTATTGTTCCAAGCATTCAACCAATATTTCTCAGGTGGTTTCACCGGTATCGTATTGGATGAGATTCGTGAGAAGCGTTCGATGGCATATACCGCATCTGGTAATATGAATCGTGGACCATTACCTGGTAAGGATTCTTATTTTATGGGATACATTGGTACCCAGTCAGATAAAGCGGTTGAGGCGATTAATGTGTTTATGTCACTATTGGACTCTATGCCACTCTATCCTGATCGTATAGAAAGTATCCGTGCATCGCTTCGTCAATATGCTCAAATCAGCAAACCATCTTTCCGTAGCAAGAGTGAGACCTACGATGCTTGGCGCGAAATGGGTTACGAAATTGATCCTGCGAAATACAACCAAGAGGCCATCAACAACCTTACTTTTGAACAAATCAAGCAATTCTACGAGGAGAATATCAAGGGACAACCTGTATCTATCATCGTGATGGGTGATCCTAAACTCATCGACCAAAAAGCATTGCAAGCTAAGTATGGTAAGATTGTTAAAGTCAACAAATCCAAACTCTTTGCACCACTTGATTTAGATTTCTAATAATGCATAAATCCGGTTTTGTAAATATAGTAGGAAATCCCAATGTGGGTAAGTCCACATTGATGAATGTATTGGTGGGTGAGCGCCTTTCGATTATCACCTCGAAGGCGCAAACCACTCGCCATCGTATTATGGGAATTGTCAATGGGGATGATTTTCAAATGGTGTATTCCGACACTCCTGGCGTGTTGCAACCTAACTACAAGCTGCAAGAGCAAATGCTAGAGTTCTCACGCTCTGCCCTCATAGATGCAGATGTATTGCTCTATGTGACAGATGTACAAGACAATCCTGACAAGAATGCAGATTTCCTTGAGAAAGTAAAACGTATCAAGGCGAAAGTATTCTTGATTATCAATAAGATAGATCTCACTACCCAAGAGACATTGGAACAATTGGTAGAGTATTGGCACCGCGTATTGCCAGAGGCAACTGTCTTCCCTATCTCAGCGCAACAGAAGTTTGGAACAGACCAACTCTTTGCCGCTATCCATGAAGCATTGCCTGAGTGCCCTCCATTCTTCCCTAAAGATCAGTTGACAGATAAATCATCGCGTTTCTTTGTGGATGAGATGATTCGCGAGAAGATTCTACTCAACTACGACAAGGAGATCCCTTATAGCGTAGAGGTAGAGGTGGAGTCATTCCTCGATGAGGAACCCGATGAGCAACATCCTGAGGGGATTATCCGTATCGGTGCAATCATCTATGTGGAGCGTGATAGCCAAAAGGGAATCATCATTGGTAAAGGAGGAAAAGCATTGAAGCGTGTTGGCACACAAGCCCGCAAGGAGATTGAAGCGTTCTTCGGCAAACCCGTGTTCTTGCAACTCTTTGTGAAAGTGGACAAAGACTGGCGCTCATCGCAAACACGTCTTCGCCATTACGGATATGATCTGAACTAATAAAAAATGCTCCCGTTGGGGAGCATTTTTTATAGTGTAAAGCGTATAGTGTAGAGTGTAAAGGCTGGATTACATAAAGCAGCAACATACGCGGAAACCACAGAGGTACAATGCTAAGACTGCAGCACCAATACCCACCAAAGTAGCTACAATAGCAATAGTCCATTTGCTCGCCTTAGACAATCCTTTCTTCTTGATTTTCAAGATTGGGAAAGCAGCTTGCTCTGTCAATGTATTACCAAATAGTACACTTACGATAGCATCCGCGTTGATAGCCCAACCATTGGCATTCAAGAGTGGTGCGAGATTGCGCTTGCGCAGTTTCATCCAAGCGAGAATCATAGATGGTCCACTAATAACCAACAGCAGTCCTGGGATAACCAACCATCCCCACCATCCGAGACCTTTCAAACCCAGCGCTAAACTTGTAAAGAAACTACCAATATATCCAATAGCCATACCAATGGCAGCAAAGATACCGGCGAACTTAGCTATATCAAATGGAGCAGGAGCAGCAGCTTTGTCTGCTGGAGCAGGAGTAGTTTGCAACTTAGCCGTCATATCAGCGAAAGACTTTTGCTCTTTCTCCGCTGCTGATTTAGTAATAAGACCAGTCACCCACTCTCCTAGTTTGCGATAAGGACTCCAGAAGGCTTGACCAATAGAAATAGGATTGTCAATAATCTTAACTACCTCTGCTTCCCAATCACGACCTTGACGGTCATAGAAGAGAGCGTTTTTGCCTACTTTCAAGTTTCGGATATCACCTACTGTCATAGCCGCTACGATAGTCATAGTTTGTCCGCTAGCATGGTGCTTGCAGTTGCAGTAAATGAGGTACATACCGCTATCGGGTGCTTGGGTGTTGTGCTTAGCCATATCGCTCACTTTCAAGCACAAATTACATGCACGCTGGTCAATGACCAATGTACCTGCTTGGAAGATTGCCCATGGCGATTCATCATCCGCACCACGACCAAGTAAAGCTTTGCCGCGTTTGGCATAGAAGTCTTGGAACGAAACAAAGTTGCGGAGCAATGTACAGAAATCACGGCAGAGCAAGAGAAGTTTCTCCAATGGTTTGTATTGAGCTTGGGCAACAGTCAATGCAGTGGCATTAGCCGCTTCAGCCGCTGTTTTAGCTGCCACATAGTCAGAAATATTCTTACCCATTTCTACAAACTGTTCCTCAGTAAGTCCTGGCACTGCGGCATCTGCAGGCAGGGTCGCCAAACCTAGTGATTGCAACTTGGCAGTTTGGAAATATTGTGCGTAAGTCTCTTGACATGCCTTGTATGCCGCCATCACATCTGCGGCGTATGGTGCGGAAGGAATAGGTTGCGCTTCAATGGTTGCACTAGCAATAGCAGCCTTGACTGCCTCTAATGTCACCACTCCATCTGTAGCCAATGGAGTAGCCACAGACAATAGTGTTTCGTCTGCAATATCCGTAAGGCGCAAAGAAGCTTTCTCCTCAAATAACAATTGTGCATCACGAAGCACGCTGCATAACCATTGTGAAGTAGCAATGACATCGCTTACATGGATTTTGCCATCATTATTGACATCCATATGTTTGAGACTTTCTTCTGGTAACTCTAACCCAGATACAGGGCATGCCAGAACCGTCCAAAGTTTCTCGTCTAACTCTGATAGATGCTGAATGTCCTTGCCATTTTTAATCACTACACGTGTATTGCCGCCTATATTGGCATATGTCCAAGTATATTTCATATTGTAATTGTATTGATTTGGCGACAAAGTTACTACTTTTTTCTGACATATACAAAATTTAAGTCACATTTTTGCAGCGACTATTGTTGGTCTCAAAAAATATTACTACCTTTGCAGCAAATTATCATCATTCTTTATGAAAAATTGGCTATCCAATAACCTCTACACCCTCATTCTCACCATACTGTTGGTCATTGTGGTGTTGAGTGTAACTTTTACAACCCGTTTGGCGAATAAGTTTGCAGAAGAAGAACACCGCAAGATTGAATTGTGGGCTGAAGCAACCAGACAACTTGTTTTGGCTGACGAAGATGATAATATCGACCTCATCCTGTCAGTTATGGAAGGTAACACAACCATCCCCGTATATATGGTTGATAGCGCGCACCAACTCCTACTCTCGCGCAATGTACAAGAACCCAAGCACAACAAAGAAGAATTCTATAAGCAACGAATCAATGACTTACGCCTATCGAAGGAGCCCATCGTAGTGCAGGTCAATGAAGAAGTAACGCAATATATCTACTACGAAGATTCTATTTTATTGCGTCGTTTATATTGGTTCCCATATGTACAACTCATTGTGATAGTGGCCTTTATCGCCATAGCGGTGATTGCTCTCATCATGGCACAACGCAGCGAGCAGAATAGTTTGTGGGTAGGTTTATCCAAAGAAACGGCCCATCAATTGGGCACACCGATCTCTTCGCTCAACGCATGGAACGAGTTACTTAAAGCCACCTACCCTAATGACGCACTACTCCCGCAAATGGATGAAGATATTCGTCGTTTGCAAATGATAGCCGAACGCTTCTCAAAGATTGGTTCACAGCCCACTTTGAATCAAGAAGCGCTTCTACCGATTGTTCAGTCTGCTATGGAATATATGCGTGTGAGAACTTCTAACAAGATTACCTATACACTCCATGCAGACACTGACTGCCAAGTGATGGTATGCAAACCTCTATTTGAATGGGTAATCGAGAATCTATGCAAGAATGCAATAGACTCCATGGAAGGGAAAGGCGAAATTACCTTATCGCTCACTAAACAAGAAAACAAAGTGCATCTGGACATCACAGACACAGGCAAAGGTATCGATCGTCGTCACTTCAAAACGATCTTCAAACCAGGATATACAAGTAAAAAGAGAGGTTGGGGATTAGGCTTGAGTCTTGCCAAGCGTATCATTGAAGATTATCATCGAGGCAAACTCTTCGTCAAGCAGTCTCAGATTGGCGTGGGTAGTACCTTCCGCATCACACTCGAACAAGCCAAAGATTGTTGATCCAGATCCAGACATTGCCGCATAAAGAGCGCCTGCATCCTGTAGGCGCTTTTTGATGTCAGCCAATTCAGGATGAACCTTACAAACAGTTTCTTCGAAATCGTTAGTAAGGAGAGGTAAATGTTCTAGAAGTAGGAAAGGTTCTAAAGGATTTATGAAAGGAGCAAAGTGCTCGCATGTTCCTTTAGGCACAATACCGCCATAGGCTTCTTTGGTAGAAACACCACATTCTGGTTTAATCATTATGAGGTGCAAGCCACTCAAATCTAGGTCTATAGGAGTCAGTTTATCGCCTATTCCTTCGGCATAGCAAGGAGTGTTATAGATAAAGAATGGGCAATCCGCACCTAGCGGGCTAAGCTCTTGGGCAAGTTGTTCCTTGGTTAAACCTAATGCAAAAATCTCGTTGAGAGCCATCGCCATGTGGGCTGCATCACTACTGCCCCCGCCTAATCCTGCACCAAAAGGAATGTTCTTCTTGAAAGAGATGGTGACATTACCGATTTGTGGATAACGATCGCGCATACGCGCGTAAACCCTATATATAAGATTATCCGTAGGCAAACAATCTACAGTTATACCCTCCTGAATAAAAGCAAAATCGTCTGAAGGTTGTACCTCCAACTCGTCATGCAAGCCATACACAGGATAGAAGATGGTTTCCAAATCATGGTAACCATCCTCACGCTTGCGCACAACGCGCAAACCAATATTAATCTTGCAATTAGGATAGAGTTTCATTCGAGTCAGTATGTATCAAAACACAGGATTCTATTGACAGACGTTGCTCTCGTTGCCGTATTTTTTACCGCAGAAGACAGTATTAGACTGTATCCATAAAGGATTTTTGTACTTTATTGAACACGATAATACCAATCGCCAAAAGGACTACCATAAAGCCAAAACTATAGCCTAACATCCACCAATCGTGCACACCTACGCCTAACATTCCATACTTGAAGAATTCCACAATACCAGTCAATGGGTTAAGCTGCATCACGAGTCGCAAAGTGTCATTCGTAATGGTAGAGAGAGGATAAATCACAGGGGTGGCATACATCCATAGACTAACAAAAAATCCTAGAAGTAACTGTAAATCACGATATTTTGTTGTCATACTTGAAAATAAAATACCAAAACCCAAAGACAATCCCGCTAACATCAACACAAGCACAGGCAGGAGAAGAGCATATAGGTTGGTATGAATTTGTACATCCGTAAAAATAACATAATACAAATATACCACCAAGAATAATCCAAACTGTATTCCAAAACGTAGTAAGTTACTGATCACATCGCTCAATGGAGTCACCAAACGAGGGAAATAGACTTTACCAAAGATGCCAGCATTGTTCACAAACGTGTTGGAAGTCTTGTTCAAACAATCTGCAAAATATTGCCAGAAACTGATACCCGCCAAATAGAACAAAGGTTGTGGTAAACCATCGGTAGAAATTTTAGCAATTCCACCAAACACCACCATATACATTACCGTTGTCATAAGAGGCTGAATAATAAACCATAACGGACCTAATACAGTTTGTTTGTACTGAGTAATGATATTTCTCTTGACAAATAGCATCATCAAATCACGATAACGCCAAATTTCTTTAAAATCAACGGACAACAATTTATCCTTAGGCTTAATCACCGTTGTCCATTCTTGTTGTATTTCTGCCATAATTACAAAATTTGGCACAAAGGTACACTTTTTTTTGCAGATATGCAAATTTATTTGTATCTTTGCAGCGAAATTTATGAACCCCGCTCTAAAGAGCGTAACTTTTTAGTATTATGGCAAATGAAAAACAACAGTTCGTGGACGAACTAAAGGCACTACTACAGAAAGATGTAGCCGAAGTGAAAGAACAAGTAGAACAACTCAAGACACAATTCTACCGTCAGTATCATCAAGACTTAGATGCACAAAAGCAAGCCGCTGAAGCTGCTGCTGCAGAAGCTGGAGAGACACTCGAAAACTGGGTGCCTCAAGTAGATGAGACTGAACAAGAGTTCCGCGCGTTGTTGGCACAATACAAGGAGAAGAAAGCTGAATTGCTCAAGAAGACCGAAGAGGAGCAAGCACAAAACCTCATGCGTAAGGAGAATATCCTCCAACAAATGAAGGAGATGGCGGATGCGGAGACGGCGGACGTGATGGACAACATCAAAAAGATGAAAGATCTACAAGCAGAGTGGAAGACTATCGGTGCCGTTGCTCCTACTAAAGCACAAGAGATTTGGAAGACCTATCAACAATATCAAGAGCGTTTCTATGACCTCGTGTAGATCAATATTGAGTTGCGTGATCTGGACTTCAAGAAGAATCTTGAGATGAAGACTTTGCTCTGCGAAGCTGCTGAGAAACTTCAAGAGAATCCTAATATTGTAGAAGCTAGTCGCGCGTTGCAACAATTGCACGACGAATGGGCGGAGATTGGTCCTGTAGCTCGCGAACTGCGCGAAGACCTCTGGAACCGCTTCAAACAAGCTAGTAGCATCATCAACAAGAAGCATCAAGCTTATTTTGATGAGTTGCACGCCAAAGAAAATGAGAATCTAGAGAAGAAGCAAGCTCTTATAGCTCGACTTAAAGAGATCAACCTCGACAAACTCAAAAGCAATAAGCAATGGGAAGAGGCTACCGAGAAAGTACAAACCATTCAACAAGAATGGCGACTGATAGGTTTCGCTCCTAAGAAACAAAACCAAACCATCTACGAGGAGTATCGCCAATTCTGCGATGCATTCTTCAAGTCTAAAACAGCATATTACAAAGGTATGCGCGATGAGTTTGCAGAGAACCTCAAGAAAAAACGCCAACTCGTAGAAGAGGCAGAGTCACTCAAAGAGAGCACCGATTGGAAAGAGACTACCGATAAACTCGTAGAGCTCCAAAAACAATGGAAAGCCATTGGTCCTGTGGCACGTAAGTATTCTGATGATTTGTGGAAGATGTTTACCACCGCATGCGATACCTTCTTCGAGGCTAAACGCGTAGCAACCAAAGAGGCTCGCGAAGTGTTTGCACAAAAACGCGCAGAAGCCAAGGAGCGTTGGGCAAAGAAAGTGGATCAAATGACCGACCGTCAAAAGCTCATTAAAATGTACGAAAATCTTGTACAAGAGATCAAGACTGCGGAGAACAACATTCTATTTTTCACTGGTAAGTCCAAGAGCGGCAACAAGATTGTGGACGATATGCGTAAGAAAATCGATACCCTCAAAGCTCAACTCGCTGATTTGGAGAATAAGATCAACCAGATGGATGCAGAATAATGCGTTTAGCGTTTAGTGGACGCTGCGCTACTGTTTAGTGCTTAGAGAAATGAGTGAACTGATAGTATATAAGGATGTAGAGATCTGCCAAGACGAGCAAATCGTTCTCACAGATGTCAACCTAGAGGTGGCATCGGGTGAGATGATTTACTTGCTTGGTCGCGTGGGAAGTGGCAAAAGTAGTCTGATGAAAACTCTCTACGGCGAACTAGAAGTAGAGGGTACACAAGCAGAAGTACTTGGTTATGACATGCTTAATATCAAACGCAGAGATATACCTTATCTCCGTCGTAAGGTAGGTGTGGTCTTCCAAGACTTTCAATTGCTCGTTGATCGCAATGTCGAAGAGAATCTGATGTTTGTGCTCAAGGCTACAGGTTGGAAAGACCAACAAGCCATGAAGAACAATATCTACGATGTGCTTCGTCAAGTGGGTATGGAAGAGAAAGCCTACAAAATGCCATATCAGTTGTCAGGTGGCGAACAACAGCGCGTTGTGATTGCTCGTGCATTGTTGAACTCTCCAGGATTGATTCTCGCTGATGAGCCAACAGGAAACCTTGATCCAGAGACCGGTAAGGGTATCATGGAACTACTCTATAGCATTAGCCAAGCAGGTATGACGGTCATCATGTCCACACACAATCCGCTATGGCCCGAACTCTACCCTGGCAGGAAACTAGTCTTTGAAGGTGGAAAAATTATTGAATAATAATTCAAGAATCATAGCAAAAAAAAAATGACACTTGTTGAGTGTCATTTTTTTATATTACCAACCAAGTTTATAACTCAATAGAATCAAATGCTTGGCAGTATAATTATGCGATAATTCTACATCTCCCGATTCTAAGATATTAATATCTCGCCCATAAATATAATTATAGCGATAAGCAAGCGTTAGAGAATGCTTCTTATTAATCTTCCATTGCAGACCCACTTCTGGTCGCAACTCGCTGATATACTGTCCGTACTCTTGAAAAGACGCTTCATCCTGCATAATCGTATTAATATACTTAACTGGAGCATTCAAAGTATTTAATAGCTCAAACTTAGCTACAATACCGAGTGGTGTTTTAGGAATAGAATAGACCGCTTGTAGACGACTACGAAGCGTGAAATCTACCACATTCTTCTCGCGTGTGTCAATCTTATCTGCACGAGCATCCAACATAACACCCTCGCGTAGAGAAAGATTCCATTGCCCCAACTTAACTTGTCCTGTCAACAAGACATTTGCACGATGGCGAATAAACTTGTTAGGATCAGTCCATCCTTGATTACCATAGAGTTTGACTGTATAGCCCGCATAAAGATTGAAATATTCAATAGGCTGATAGCCCAAAGCAATTGTCGTATGAGAGCGATGGGTAGGAGCACTACGTATCTCCTCTTCTAAAGTGAGCGATAATCCGTGCTTGAAAGACTTAACAAAAGTGGCAAAAAGATGCGCCTCAGGAGTTTGTGTATAGCTAGTTGTCTCAGAAACAATAGTTTGCGCTGATACAACCAACGGAAAAATCAAAAATAGTATAGATAAAAATCGTTTCATGCTTATTACTGACTTCTTATTTGTATTGCATTGCATACTCAATCATTCTACGAAGCATAGCATTGAGACCATTGCTACGTGTAGGCGAAAGGTGTTCACGCAACTGAATCTCATCAATGAAATACAATTGTGTATTGACAATCTCCTCGGGTGTATGACCACTCAATACACGAATCAACAATGCCACTATGCCCTTTACCAAAATGGCATCCGAGTCGCCTTTATAAATAACCTTGCCGTCTTGCATCTCGGCAGTAAACCAAACCTTAGATTGGCAACCGTCAATCAAGTTTTGGTCCGTTTTATCTTCTTGCGGAAAAGCATCTAAGCCATTTCCGTAGTCAATGAGCAAACTATAACGGTCCATCCAGTCGTCAAAACTGGTGAACTCTTCGATTATTTCATCTTGAATGAGATTAATTTCCATAATTCTTCTGCGATATTCTTATCGTCTTCTTCTGCGATGTCCTTGACTGGGGCATCAATAATGTAATCCGCTTTTTCATAGAAAGGTGTACGAGCCTCTAGTTGGGGAGTAATAAACGCCAAAAGTTCTTGCTCTGTGCGTCCTTGTAGCACAGGACGCTCAGTTAAATCAGTGAGCATAAGGCGTTTAGCCAAATGCTCGGGTTTCCATCTGAGATAAATACTTGTACCTAGTTCTTGTAGGCACTCCATATTATCCTCCCAACATGGGTAGCCACCTCCCGTGGCATAAATCACTTTTTCAACCGGTAACTCAGCCAAATCTTCCACCACATACTTCTCCTTGTAACGAAAATCTTCTATTCCGTGCTCACGGATATACTCGGCAGGTGTCTGTCCATGAATCTCCGCAAACGCCTCATCTAGATCAACAAAATGCCAACCTAAACGCTCCGCTAGCAGACGTCCGACAGTAGTCTTGCCCGCAGCCATATAACCAATCAAGTATATAGGGAGTTGCATATTAGTTTATAGTTTATAGGCGATGAGAACAGTATAGCTGTATCCTCTGCCTCTACACCCTACACCATACACTCACAAATTATGGTGCGGGCGTATAATCAAACGTATCGTTATCGCGCCATAAGAGTTTGCCGTCCTCAATATATGCTTCGGGGAAAGCAGTCTGAATAGGAGGGGTCATATTCCCCAAAAACTGCCACACCTTATTATATACGCGCGCGCACGAGGAACAAATGGGCGCACAAACAGTATGAATGACTATGATACTATCTCCTAATACGATTGTATCGCATGTGGAAGTAATCTCGTCATTATTCAGGGGCTCAGACGCAACTGCGTTGCAGTTTAGGAGTTTAGAAACGAGTACAGGAACAAACAACACGAAGAATAATATACATATCCTAGCTTTCATACCCTCTACCCTTTACACCAACAACACTACCGCTTGTGCGGCGATACCCTCTTTGCGTCCCACGAATCCAAGTTTCTCGGTAGTAGTGGCCTTGATACTGATTTGATTCTCCTTGACACCCATCACCTGAGCTAGGCATGTGACCATAGCAGGGATATGAGGATTGAGTTTAGGCGCTTCGGCACAGATAGTACAATCGCAATTCCCCAATTCGTAGCCATGCTCACGAATCATCAGCATGACTTTGCGTAGAAGTATCTTAGAGTCAATATTCTCAAACTCATTTCCTTTGACAGGGGGAAAATGATAGCCTATATCTCGCAACGCTGCCGCACCAAGAAGTGCATCACATAGGGCATGAATCAAGACATCCGCATCAGAATGTCCAAGTAGTCCTTGCTCTGCTGGCACGAGAATGCCTCCCAACCACAGTTCGCGGTTGGGGGCAAAGGCGTGCACATCATATCCGAAACCGATTCGCATTACTTACGGTTGTTAACCATATCCTTGATACCCGCGAGGTCAAAGCCGAGGGTAAAACGCATGGTTTGATCCAATGGGTTGGAAGCAGCAGTAGCGATGCAGTAAGCAAAGTCCAAAGAGAAAATACTCAAGTGGAAACCTGCACCTACTGTGAAATAACGACGGTTACCTTTGATAAAATCCTCATGGCTATAACCTACACGACCAAAGAACTGGCGATTGTAACTATACTCCAAACCTACACCCCATTGTACCTCTTGAAACTCCTCGGCAGAACCATTAGGTGCATCGCAGAATGACATCCACCAACCATTTACAGATGAGATTCGAGAATACTCCTCTTGCTCCATACGACCCGTTTCTTGGTTTGCTGCAAATGATGATTTATAGGTTGGAACCAACATTTTGTTACATTCTACAGTAGCCATCAAGCGGTTATAGTTGTCAAATGGAAGCTCATAGCTCACACCCAAACGCATATTAGCAGGGATGAAGTTTTGGGTTGTTCCCTCATCATGAGACATCTTACCACCGAGATTACTCAAGTTGAAACCTAAACCGAAATAACTCTCACCCATTGGCAATGAGATAGGTTGACGATAGTACAACGAAATATCTGCAGCCATAGTCCATGCTGGATACATTTCAGTACCTTCACCAAAATTGGTACCATTGTTCAGGTCACTATACAAAAAACGCATAGCTACCGCCATACTTACATATTCATGCAATTTGCGAGAATAAGCCAAATCCAAAGCCCACTCATTAGGGTTAGCTTGCGCATAAGTTTCTGTAAAATTATTTACCAAATCTACTTCACCCATAGAAAAATATCTAAAACTTGCAGATAGAGCACCAATGCGATCACCCATATTGTAGTAACCTGCGATATACGCCATATCAATATCACCAACCAATTTACGCAACCATGGAGTGTAGTTAACAGTAATACCACCTTTGCTCTCCATAAAAGCGTATTTTGCAGGGTTCCAGTGTTGAGAGTTGAGGTCTGCATTGGTTGCAACACCCACATCACCCATCGCAGCTGCTCGGCCATCAGGCGCAATAGTTAGAGATGGCATGGCTGTCATCACAGGATTAGTTGTAAGAGTTGCGTCATCTGCCAACACAGGCAACGTCAAGAAAGAAAATGTTAGAATAGAAAAAAGAATCTTTTTCATTGTTGTAATTTATTTGTTATTTGGTTAATATTCATGTTAATTATCAAAAAATCTCTTTTAAATTTATTCCATAGGCAATTATTGAGTTACAATGATTTTACCAGCCTTTGACACATGGTCGGCATTAGCTGTTTTTATTTTTACTTGATATACATATATTCCTGGATTGACGGCTATTTGGCTCATATTCCATGTGATGCCTTCCACACCAGATTGCACATGGGTATATACCAATTTGCCACTTATATCGTACAAATAGACAGTCGTCTCGTTGATCTCATTTGGACGGTCGTACTGAATATTCACTTTCATCACACCTGTCTTCGACACAGGATTAGGGTAAGTAGTAACACTATAAATATTAGGGTCAAGTCCCTTGACTACATGGAAATTGAGTGATGCAGTAGTACTATTGTTATATAAATCCCACGCACGGAAAGTAAGTGAATGGGCTCCTTCTGTTTGTTCTGCCATCTTATAGCTGACTTGTCCCTCTTGATAACTATTATTACTTGCACTGAAATAATTGTTCAACACATATGTTTGCTTAGGATCGTTATCAATAACTAACAACAAGTCGTGACCAATACCTGTACCCACCGTATTGATACCACTAGGGTCACTAATATCTGCATAAAAATGTGGGAACTCATAGGTCGTGTCACTACTTTGGAAAGCAGGGTTATTGAGGTAGATTTGCAATTCTGGTCCCACGGTATCTTGTTCCATCAACGAGCTACTACCTCCAACTACAAAATTCTCATAATGTCCGACAGCCTCTTCTCTTGTACTAGGGTCATGTGCATAATATACAATACGTCCGTTTCCATAATTATATCGGATGTCCTTAGGCACCATAAAAGAATAAGAGAATTTACCATCTACCACATCCGTTTGGCCCGAAAACAAAGTATTAGGATAATCGTTGTAGGTGATACGCGTTTTATTATCCTCAATAGTCTCATCATTGTCACGAGTAGTTATCTCCTGCATTTTATCAAAGATTGTAATATCCAATTTACCATTAAACCATGTTGCTGTATCGTTGTCTGGTGTTTGAATATATCCTTCTATGTTTTGAACTGTTAATGCATGCATCGTATCCGCCTCTAAGATCGTTTTCACTTGCAGGTCTGTAGGATAATTTAGTTTCAATGCTGGGTCAGCTAGCAAAATGTAAGGCATTTTATTGGAATCATATCCTGTTCTATTTTTAGCAATACGAGTTGCATCACCCAATGTCATATTGTATTCAAACAAACTAGCATGACCAAATAACGTATCACATAAATTGCGATTGAATACGGTATTTTGTGTAGCATATACGGTACGGCAAGCAGACAATACACCTATCGCACCACCTGAAGGATTGAGAATAGCATACTCTCCTGCAGAAGTAACACCTCCATCAAAATGTGAAAAACTACATGTAGCCAACATCCAAAAACCTTGATTGACATTACTCATCTTTTGGATATCCGCACTCTTCATAAACAATTCATTGGTGATATTATTATATCCTCCATGACCAGAGTAATCCATAAATAAGATTCCGGAACTCATCAAGTTGTCATATTGATTTTTCGCCAAAGGGTAGCTCTCACCAGCAGCGCTTACCTCCTGCGTATGAGCATCCAAATATATTTTATTAACGATAAAGTCCTTATTCTTATTTCTCAATCGCTCCGCACCACCATCTGCTGTTTGTACATGCAAGCCATGATCACCATCATCAGCAAGGAATAAGAGTTGAGACTTCCACTTACCCAACACCTTATCATCCATATAGGAACAAATCTTATCCACTACGGCATTAGCCTCCGATAATTTATTTACTGGCAATCGACCAATACCGATATTCATCTGGGCACGTTCTTCTTTGAACTCATCTTTATCCATACCTGCATTATCTGCCATAAAGCCAAAGTAATCATCCGTCGCATAAGCTAGGGTTTCGTTAGTAGAGTTCTTAGCTTGGTAAGTCAATAGTGTATTTTGACCCGATGAGGATAAATGCTTGCGGTTGTCAAAGGTTCCATCACCTAATAACAATAGACTCTTAGGTTGTTCTACCTTATTCCCGTTAGCACGATCATAAAGCATCTTCATCAACCATCTATATGCAGACGCATCAGGTGTTCCCGAAGAAAACTCATTATAGACCTCTTCGTCCGTCACTACCGCCCAAGTCAAACCGTCAATCTTCTCGTGTTTTTGTGCCAATCGAATAGCTGGTTCCTTAAACTCTTGAGGACAAATCACCACATAATCTATGTTCTCTAGATCATGCAAGTTCTGATTAGCTATCTCGCCTACCTTTGTTGGTTTTTTCCAACCTTGAGCATTAACCTTGACAGCGACATAACGTTCAACCGTTTCATTAGAACCAACCCATGTCAATTTACCATTAGAATACGAAGTAGGCATCTGTTCTATATCTACTCCGTTGGTCACACGCCAAATTTGGATATCAGCATCCTCCGTTTGCATGTTGTAACGAATAGTTTTAGAACTTCCTATGTATTGGGTATTGACAATATGCATCTCCTTTTGGTCCATTACCAACGAACAAGGCACCTGCAATTCGATATAATTCAAATATGCCACAGCACCAGCCTTAGTCCCTTTGAATTGCAAGGTAACCATCTGCTTACCCATGTCGGTAGGCTGTGTTGATAGTTCTTTCTTAGCGGTTGTTGCTTTGGTGTGAAAATCAGTTTGTGAAATTTTTGTCATTCGAATCGTCTCATGCATTTCAGCATAACTAATTTGAACAGGAGTTGTTTCATCTGAATAAGCAGCCATATCCACCACACAGCGCGCGGGCAAATCCGTCATCACATGATTCATATCAAACGTGAATGATTTCTTAGGATTTTGTTTGTTCAACAATTCGCCATACAACTCTCTTCCGCCACCGGATTGTCCCTTCAAATCGATTAAGTTCATACTATCTTTTTCATGCACACGAAGAGCCATATACCAATCCACATCTATTTGAGACGATTGATCATATTCTACCTCATCTAGCTGAATCACCTGTTGTAGATCCTCTCGATCTGTGACGAAGTAATATCCATAGTCCGAATACGTATTTTGGGTATGATACCATTGTGTTTGGGCACTCCATTGCCATGCAGTCGCCCCCTGTGCATAGAACAAGATATAGTCACCACTATTGAACTCCCCATCCGTACCCGTATGCATATAGATAGGTACTACTGGCACGTCATCCCAATGGTGTTGTCTAAAGTCCTCAGTTAACATAGCGCCACCATAACCTAATACAGCCACTTTCGCGGGTTGCAATCCCCACTCTTTGAGGGTCTCGTAGGATATACTATGCACACCTGTCTCCTTCACACTGACCTTGACAAACTTACCGGTACTCAACACCGACTGATTGGTATAACTATGCACACCCGCCATGGCAACACCAGCCACCATGCATAGGAATAGGAATATATACTTGCGTTTCATACTACTTTATTTTACAATACAACACTTCTTCTCCATCTATCTCCTCGCGAATCACTTCTTCGCGAATCAAATCTTGTGCGGCAATTGCTCGCTCAATAAAAATCAAATCACCCTGGCGAATAGTCATCAAACGACTAACCTCGCATATTGCCTCAGCAATATCAACAATCAAATCACTTGGCTGATATTTTTCCAAAGGCATGAATACGCCCACAGGCAACGAATTATCAAAAGCCCATGCACGAACGGCATCTCCTTGTTGACGATAATCTTCAGCATGAATATTCACTGCCGGAGCTATAGCGTCATAATATCTACTCGCAAATTTAGGAGCAATATGCTTACCGAGTTTGCACACGCGCACGACCACGCATGGCACATACTGCACCTGCTCACTCCAATCGGGAATAAAGAAAGGCTTGCGATTCACCATCAATGACGAATCGCTTTTGAGCACTATCTTTACTTCGTTTTCGATATTTGCAAAGCCTACTATTTTCATTTAAGGTGCAAAGATACAAAAATTCTCGCACGCGCGCAAGAGCAACATAAGAAAATCGTATAATTTCTTAAAAAATCGCTTATTTTGCACGAATAAATATCTGTATTGGAGTGCCATTAAAATCCCACCACTCGCGCAACTTATTCTCCAAGAAACGGCGATATGGCTCTTTGACATACTGTGGCAAATTGGCAAAGAACACAAAAGTTGGGATTTGCGTATTAGGCAACTGTGTACAATACTTAATCTTAATATACTTACCCTTGGTTGCTGGTGGAGGATAATTCTCTATCAGAGGCAAGAAACGCTCATTGAGTTGTGCAGTAGGCACTTTGCGTTGTTTGCTCTCATAGACATGCAATGCGGTCTCCATCACTTTGAAGATACGTTGTTTGGTCAAAGCAGACGTGAAAATAATAGGAAAATCCTTGAATGGAGCCATACGCTCACGAATGGCATTCTCATACCCTTTGATGTCTGCATTGGTCTTGCTCTCGATCAAATCCCACTTATTCACACATACCACAAGACCCTTCTTATTCTTTTGTATCAACGAGTAGATATTCAAATCCTGCGCCTCTATACCACGAGTAGCATCAATCATCAAGATACACACATCAGAATTTTCAATCGCACGAATAGAACGCACTACTGAGTAGTACTCCAAGTCTTCATTCACTTTCGCTTTCTTACGAATACCTGCCGTATCTACCAAATAGAAATCCTTGCCAAACTTGTTATAACGTGTATAAATACTATCACGGGTTGTACCTGGAATATCCGTTACAATGGTACGCTCTTCACCGATAAAAGCATTCAAAATACTACTCTTACCTGCATTAGGACGACCCACAATAGCGAAACGAGGCAATTCTTCCAAATCCTCGCCTGATACTGTATCTTTGAAGCGACTGCAAATCTCATCCAACAAATCACCCGTTCCCAAACCATTCTCTGCGGACAAAATAAAGGGTTCACCCAAACCTAACTTATAAAACTCAGGAGCACCATATTGTTGATCAAACTGATCCACTTTGTTCACAGCCAACACAGTCTCTTTCTTGGCTTGACGAAGCAAGTGCGCCACTTCCATATCAAACTGTGTCACACCCTCATTCACATCCACAACCAACAAAACCACATCAGACTCCTTGATGGCTAGTTTCACTTGACGGTTAATCTCACTCTCAAAGGTATCGTCTGAGTTAACCACCCATCCTCCTGTATCAATCACAGAAAACTCCTTGCCGCACCACTCGCTCTTGCCATATTGACGGTCTCGAGTTGTACCTGCAGTATCATTGACTATCGCTCGACGAGTTTTGGTCAAGCGGTTAAACAGGGTCGATTTCCCGACATTAGGACGACCCACTATCGCTAAAATATTTGCCATAGTTTATTTAAGTATTTAATTTATAGAGATTTATATTATTCCGTAAGATTTTTCCGTCAATATTTCGTCAATTTGTGTAAAAATCGTGCAAATTTATACGTTGTCTTAATTGAAGTCTTAATCAAATTGCGCGCAAAGGTACTAAAAAAATCTCGCCTGTCAAAATTTTTGCGTGTTTTTGTCAAAATTTAGATAACACATCTAACTAGTAATGTAAATATAAATCGCTAACTTTGCGCAAAAATTTGCGCAAAATGGAATTACAAGAGAGAATCAAACGAGATGGTATAGCACTTGGTATGTGCGAGAAGTACCAAGAGAACTGGGGCGAACCAGACATTCAAGGTCTGTGTAGATTCTTTCATGCAGGACAAGATTTCTGCATAGAGAATAACTTCCCACAGTTAGAGTTGTTACAAGAGTATGCAGACGACATTGCACCATATGGTATATGGGCTAAAGATGGACACTCTATTGACCAATCACACGTAGTTATAGTTGGAGATGCAGATGTAGTTGTTGAGACATCTGAGGTTACAAGCGTGTATGCTCGCCACAATTCTACTGTTCGACTAATCATAAACGATGGTGCGTATTGTTATATTACTGCACAAGACAATTGCACGATTATTCTCGAATGTAAATCTTTACTAGGCAAAGTAAAAATGTCTTATTATAGCGGAACAATTATTGGCGAAGATTTGTTCGATAAAATTAATTACAAACAAAATAAACAATAGGAGGTATTATGGCAGGAATTAAATTAGGCGTAGGAATAGATATATCGGAATTTCAAAAGGATATATCGTATATCAATAAGGAATTAAAGTCTGTTGCTGCACAGCAAGGAATTATAAACTTAAAACTTGACATTCCGAAAGGTAATATAAAGAAAGAGTTTGATGCTGCTCAAAAGCAATTACGAGACGCTCTTAGTGCTGCACAGAACATACAAATTAAAGGTGCTCCAATTAAATTGGATAGCATTAAAGATGCTGAGAAGGCAATCAAAACCCTTCAAACGGAACTTCGTAAATCCGAGAAGGCTGGCAATGCTGCTGCCGCAGATACTGCAAGACAATCCATCGCAAAACTTAACAACTACATCCAATCGCTCGGACGAATGTCTAATGCGATGGCTACTGTTGGTTTGACATCATCTTCCAAACCATCTGCTCAAGCGAAGTCAGAACGTGCAGAGATTGACAAGCAAATCAAAGCACTTGAAAAGAAACGCTCGCTGATTTTGTCTAATAGCAAAATACCATTGAGTGAACGTTTGAAGGAAGAAAAAGGAGTAATCCAACAAATTATCAAACTTCTTGAAAGGAAGAATGCTACTTACGCATCTGGTTCAAGCAAGGCTGTTACTGCACGTATTAACGGTCTGAAACAAGAACTTGGTGCAATGAAGGAACAAGGCACCATGTTCCAAAGATTAAAGACGTTTGCAGGAACATATCTAAACGTGTTCACCGCTTTCCAATTCGTCAAGAAATTAGTTGATGTGACAAAAGAATTGGAGAGACAAAAAGTTGCGCTCGAAGGTATTATTGGTTCAGCATCAGAAGCAACTAATGTTATGAATCGTCTGCAACAGATGGCATTGAACTCTCCATTTAACGTAAAAGACTTGATTGGATGGACTAAACAATTGTCTGCTTACGGAATAGAGGTTGAAGAATTATTACCAACTACACACAAACTTGCAGAGTTATCTGCTGGTCTTGGTGTAGATATGGGACGACTCATTCTCGCTTACGGACAAGTAAATGCTGCATCAGTTCTTCGAGGACAGGAGTTGCGACAATTTACAGAGGCAGGTGTACCTCTTGTGCAAAAACTCGCAGATAAGTTTACTGAATTAAATGGTCGTCTTGTTACAACAGGAGAGGTGTTTGACCTCATTTCAAAACGACAAGTTTCTTTCCAAATGGTTTCTGATGTTTTGACCGATATGACATCAGAAGGTGGCGAGTTCTATAAGATGCAAGAAAATTTGACTTCGACACTCTACGGACAAATAGAGAAACTTAAGGATATGTGGACCATTGCACTAAAGAAGTTCGGAGGAGAAACTAGCGGTGTAATGCACGCAGTTGTAGGACTCATGCAAAGTTTCGCAAAGAACTTAAGCTCAATAATGACAGGAGCATCTGTCGTTGGAATACTTGTCGCATTCAGAAGTTTGCATACCTACTTTAGAAACGGGTTAATTTATATCAAAAAGTGGCATGCTAATCTTAAGGCAGCAGAAAAAACTACACACAAAATGAGATTTGCTATGGCTAGTGTGATGAGAGTGCTCAAAAGCAATGTTTTCTTTGCTGTATTGGGTGCAGCGACCTCATTAATAGCAAGAGCCGTTGAAAAATCTAGAGAGTGGAAGAAGCAATTAGATGAGATAAATAATTCATTTGCCAAAGATACTGCAACTTATGTACACGGATTAAATCAACTTGTTGGAAAACTTGCTTCAGCAGCAGAAGGAACAAAAGAGTATAACCAAGCATTAGAAACACTAAAATCAAACTATAGTGAGTTTGTTGATGATAGTGTTATTAAACAACTTATAGAAGAGCGTCAAGCAATTAGAGAAAATGTAAATGCTTGGGAGGAAGTTTATAATAAGATAGTCATGGCTATCGAGGCAAAGAAGGAGTGGGAACGATTAAATGCAAACAAAGATGCAGCAGGCGAGGGTCTTGCTGGCATTGTTGATTATTCACAAATATCCAAAGGATTAAATAATGCAATATCCGCAGCAGCAAACGCGGTTAGTGCCTCTGCCACAAGCGAATCTATGACGAAAAATGTTGAACAATACAACAAACTTGTTGACATTCGAACTACACTCACACAGAAAGATGCAGAAGGTGCGATTAAACTTGCAATCAACGCATTTACAACTGCAAGTGAAAAAACACTTGATGAGTTTACAAAAAGGCTAGAACTGGCTCTTCAAGTTAGAGGTATTGAGGGTGAGGCTAAAAAGTATTTACTTGGTGAGGCTGGTTCTATATTTGAGCAAATGACATCTTCTAAACAATGGGGAACGTACGAAAACACAACTAAACAATTAGAGGAGAATGTTTATGAGTCCATTAAAAAAGGATTCGAGGAAGCGCAAGGTGTTATCAAAGGCAGTACCGAGCACAAATGGCAAGATGATTGGAAGGAAGGAGATGATAATGCAAAATATAATCCATTTAAGAACGAGGCGTTTGAAGATTTAACATATTCTAATGCAGCAAAAAAGTTAATAGATAATATCATCGAAACCACTAATACAGACTTAAGTAGTTATGTTGGCAATAATGAAGCCGTTGAAAAGTACAATGAAGCAATACAAGGTGTAAATCAGTCTTTCAAAGACTTGTCTCTTGAATCATTCCTAAGTAATGGCGGAAAGACAAAAGAGATGGCTGAGAGTATAAAAATTTTAATTGATTCTATAACAAATCCTCTATTAAAAAGTCAGTTAGAAAATGTTCTAAAGCAATTCACTGATTTTGCAGGAACAAAATCGGGTATTGCAGCAGAAATTAGTTCTCAAATACAGAAGGCATACGGAGAAGGTTCTACTGCGAGCAAGGAAGAGAAGGAGTTTATGATGAAATGGCTGCCAACAGACCAAACTTATGACAACCTTAAGAACTCTTTGATTGCAGAGTTAAAACGATTACAAGATATTCTAGAAACCCACGGAACTACTTCCGATAACCCTCAAATACAATTACTCATTGACCAAACGAATAAGGAAATCGAATGGACAAAATGGTTGATGAGTAGCAAGGTGTATGACATAGAGCAAAAGCCCAAAAAAACAAGAGGTGGCGCAAGAGCAGAACAATTACCAACAGAGTTAACTGACTTTATTGATAAACTTAAAAACGCATACGAGACTTACCGAGATGCATCTCAAAAAGGTGGTACAAGCATGGCACTTGGTTATGTTCGGAATGATGAGCAATTCACAGAGATGTTCGGTGAGTTTTTTCATAGTCAAAATTCTGAATTGTTTGAGCAGTTAAAGAAGATTAAGGTTAATAAGAAAACAGGAGCAACCGCTTATAGCCTTCTACAAGATAAATTTATTGAAGGAGGAATGGAAGATGGTATTCTTGATTTCGAGGCAGCAATCAACTCTGTTGCAGACGCTCTTGAGGCTTATTCAAAAGACGCAAAGGGTAATACTCACTCACTACGAAAATCATATGCTAGTGCAGCAAAACAATTAAGACAATATGCTCACAAAACATTTGCTAACGACAACTTACAAATTAAGTTAGAGGAGTTTGAACGTGCATTAAAAAGCG
This sequence comes from Paludibacteraceae bacterium, assembly GCA_045119815.1. GTDB lineage: Bacteria > Bacteroidota > Bacteroidia > Bacteroidales > Paludibacteraceae > Colicola. The sequence continues at coordinate 30,328 of JBGVEC010000137.1, forward strand.
TTACTAACAATTTTGAGCAAACAAACAAGGCAATTGAGGCTTATCGAAAGACTATTAAGCAAGGTACAGTTGGTAAGTTTGGCAATATGGTAAGTGTAGGTGAAGAAGCATCTCTTACCCCAAAATCAACTTTACAAGAAAAACTCGTAAAAGACCTTGTAAAAACTTACAATGAGAAGTCGTCTGAATTGAAAGGAGGGTTTATTAGTATTGATGGCAGAACATCTACTCCTGCTGATATTTACAACCTAATTGCCGATATAGAAAAGGTTGTGCAGATGAATAATAAAAACTTTGGTGCAGATATTATGGGTAAGCCAGGGCAGGCTGTTGTGTCTGAATTAAAGAAACTCGCAGATGTTATAACAGAAGAAATAACTCGCATATCTGGCAAGGCTATCGGTGATAGCGGATTTTCTAACGCAGTAAAGAACGCTGTGATAAACTCTAGAGCCGCAGAGTATAATTTGAAGGAGGCACAAATAAGTGCGTCTAAATACGATGTGATAGATACAGCAACTATCGAGGCTCTACTCAAAACAAGTAAAGATGAGGCTCAATCATTCTTTGACGAATTTATGAAATCTAATAAATCAGAGATGATGCAACAATTATTCTCTGGGGGTATAGATATTAAGAAGTTTGAAAAAGATTATGATAAAGCAGTAGAACAACTCAAAAAAGAGTTTGAGAAAAATGGATTGAAAATACCTGCAACATTAGAGTTCGAGTTAGAGGAGCGTAAAGAGGATTTGAGAGATAAGATTTCTAAATTCAACGAAGAAGGAGGGAAAATTGGTTTCAAAGACGAGTTTGCTAAATATAGAGGTGCAGATGCAAAATATAAAAAGCAATTTGATGACGCATCTAGTAAAATAAAAGATTTAAGATTGCTAAATGTTAGTTACGATGCAGAACGAACGGAGATTAAAGATAGGATTGATAACAATACTGCATCTGATGAGGAGATTAAACGTTATGACGAACTTAACGTTCTCATAGCAAATAATATTGCTCTACTTCAAGAATACAATGATAAGTTAACCGCTATTGGCGAGAACGGTTCTCTTGGTGCTCTACAAGAAAAGATGGAGGCACTTGGGTCGATGAGAGGAAAACTAGAGAAGTTTTCTGATAACTTTGGAAAGATGCAAGATGCGGTTTTAGGCGTTGTCGATTCTATTAAGGCTATTACTGATATGTTCTCCAAATTCTACGACATTGCAAATGATGGTGAGAATCCAACGTGGTTAAAAACAATGCAACAGGGTATTGATGATTTTACAGAGAATTTCAAGACCGCAGTTGCTCCTATTTTGGCAGTTGTTGGTGCAATTGTAGCGGTTATTGTTGTTGTTGAGATTCTTACTGCCGCCTGTGCCGCATTACAAATCGCCGCATGGCCTTTGCTTGTTATTATGGCAGCGTTGATTGTTATTGCAGCAGTTGTAGCAGCAGTTATGACTGCAATCCAAGCGCATGATAATAATCTACAAGCACAAATCGAAGATTTGCAAAAGGCTATTGATAATCTTGATAGAGAGGAAAAAAGATTAGAGTCTACCGCTAACCGTATGACTGGACTAAAGAAACTTACTACTCAAGCAGAAGCATTAGGTAAATCTATTACAAAAGCAGCAGCAGCAGCCAAACAAGCGAAACTTGAAGAGGAAAAGAAGAACTCTGACGAAGATAAAATTACGGAATACGAGGATGCAGCATTTGATGCAGAAGAAGAATTCAAAAATGGATTCAAGGAAATGCTTGACGAGTTGGTTAGCGCAACAGAAGAATGGTCTAGCGCAATATCTGATGCTATTCGTTCTGCATTCCAAAACGGAGAAAATGCTGCTCGTGCTTTCCGAAGTTCTGTTAAAGAGATGATAGGTGACGTAGTGCAAAAGATGCTTGAAATGGCAATTCTACAACCAGTAATAGAGAATGCTATTCAAGACTGGACTAAAGAGGAGACCTTACGTAATAAATATACCACTACTGGTTCCGACGGATTACCTCACTTTGATAGTGAAGGATATATGAATGAGTTGATAGGTAACATCAATAACTCCGATAGTGCAAAGAAATTCTACGATACTTTAAGCCTAGCAGGAGATGCTTACATTGATGCGGTTGGCAACTTGCCAGAATTCTTAAAAGATGCTTTTGCTTTCAACTCTGATACATCATCTTTGAGTGGTGGAATTAGTGGAATTACAGAAGATACAGCAAGACAACTTGAAGGACTTGCTAATAGTCAGTTGATACAACTTATCCAAATCAAGAATGCTTTACAAGCGTATATGGATAGTAATCCTATTGATAAAACATACTTATCGACTATTCAAACACACTTGAGCACAATTGATAACAATATCAATACTATTGCAACTGTTTTAAGAAATGCCTCATCATTTGAATCTGGAGCGATTTATGTGAAGATGGCTAAATAAATCAACTCAACCGACAGTCCAAAACACTGTCGGTTGTTTTTTTTTACAAGAGCAGATTGCTCCCAATCTCACATCGGTAGCAATCCAAATATATATATGGCAGAACAAAAGAATAGTCTTACATCATCCATTTACTAGCCTCTAACCAGAACTCATAGTCTGGAATTTGCTCGTCAAAAAGCATATAGTACATAATATCTTCCATAGTATTATTTATATTTGATGTTTTTCAATCTTTTATACTTACATCTAGGACATTCGCAAACTAAACTTGAAATAATGTATGCTAATTTACTACCAATATCTCCTGTTAAATAAGCGACTTCCTCTCCGCTATTAGGTATATTATAAACGCTGGCTATATCATCGCACAAGTGCCTCAATTCGTGAGTAATAGAGTTTACATACTCCGAACTTGATGTAGCCAAACCAACCACCATAACAGTCTCCTTTTTGTACTTGTTTGAATATGTAAAGCCAGCGTTTGGTTCATTCTTTTCCATTTTATCTGCTACTCTATTATATATAGATTTACTACAACCTATTGTTCTGAGTTTTTTTAATATCTCTTTAGTGTAGTATGTGTCAACTGCAAAGTAACAATACACTTTCCAATTGTACTTATCTATATAAATATTCTTGCAAATCATAGAACATCTTCCCACTCAATACCTACACCCTTGCCCATGCAATCTGCATAGAATCTTGTCATAGCGATACCATCATATCCATCTGGGTCATTAATGTAGTCTCCAACATACTTTGCAAGGTGCGCTTCGTCAGCAATTGACGAGCCCATAAAGTCGGCACGAGCCATATGAAGCACATATACGGCATCATATATCTTGTCTGCATGTATTTCTACTCCGTATTGAGATAATATACTCTCAACCTTCTCTTTATCGTATACAGAGAGTTTTGCTTTGTTTCTATCTCTCATCATAGAGATAGCCCATGTACAAAGTTTCTTGTTGAAATGCCAGCCGTAATTAGAGAGATATGTTCTCATCGCTTGTGGCATTGTGTCGTATGAATCTAATCTTGGTTTCATAATGTTAAGGTTTAATAAGGGGCACAGGCAACTCCCATGCCCCTCGGTTAATTACTTATCGCATATAGCGACCGTTGCGACCTCTGCGCTCTCCGTATTCTTCGTGCTCGTAATCGTCACGCTCACCAAAGTACTCCTCCATCTCGTCAAACTCTTCACACAAGTCCTCTAAGATAGATTTCGCCTTGTGGGTTAACTCTTTTACTCGTGAGTGACCACCTTTACTACCACGCTCTTTAATACTGTACCATGACATAATAATTCCTCCATAGTTTTAGCTTAGAAACTTAGAAAGCATACCTTTGAGTTCTTGCAAATCGCCTTTAAGCCCACAAACCTCTTGTTTGAGAGAATCGAACTCAGCCTCCTGTTTTACTTGAGGATTGAGTTCCGCCATAAGGTCGGTGCATTTACTCATTACTGATTGGTGGTAATCCATGCTCTCTACCACTCGTTGACTGGTCTTCCGTAATGCATCTATTTCATTATAGATAGCGTCACGGCTTTCACTCACCACCATACCATTCCCGAAGTCTGCTATGGATAAATCAGCAGGGAGTTTTTGCAAATCAACAACCTCGCCACTAGAAGATTTTATCTTCACATCTACCAACATCTTTGGAGCGGGCATTGGATAGCCTGCGGTGTATGTAGTACCGAATTGTGGTGATGGCTGACTTACGAAAGTTACTTCTCCTATCTCAAGTTTTGGGTCTTGCTTATGCAAGATATACAAAGGTGTGCCTATTCTAAGATTACTAAACATAGTTAAACAATTTTGTTAATTAAACACTCAAATTAGTTGCAATGTACCACTTGCAGAATCATAGTAGAACAAGTAAACGCCAGTACCTGCTACATCTGCTACGGTCAACGGCTCTCCGTTATAGGTAGTGACTGCTTGACTATTGAAAACAATAGGCAGCGTTGCAGTTGTTCCAGTAGGTATAGGCTGGTTCAAGCGAACCAACACTATACCATTGAAAGGACTACGTTGGTAGTTGAGCGTACGGAAACTGAATACAACACTCTCCGTGCCTACTACCACACCAGTACTCTCAACTCTTGGAATACCACCTCTGTTTGCCATGAAAATAGCGGGAATCATAGTAACATCCTCCTATTAAATGAATTGATTACTACTACCGCCAAAAGGGAAGCCTCCAAACAAGCCCCAGTTGTAAGCAACGCAGTTAGGAATTGCAGTTACTGGAGAATAAGGCACATTGACTGTTTGTGGCAGTTTGCACTTGATACCATCCACTTCGCTTTGCAAGCCGCTAAGAGCCGCGCTGATAGGCGCAAGAGATTGAGCGGTGTAGTTCTGCAACGCAAGAGTTTGGTGCTCGTTAGAGAGTTGCGCTTCAAGAGTAGATTTAGCCTCACGGAGAGCGTCAATCTTGTTCTGCATTTCGCGTTTCTCCAATTCACAGAACTTGTCAGTGATGGTTTGAGTTTGGAAGTCAATCTTCGCACCCAAGAAACTGGTTTGCTCAGCAGTAGCGATACGGTTCTCATAACCTTGAGTTGTAATCGCATTGCGAGTGTCGCAGCAGCATTGTGCGAGTTGGCTAGCCAATCCGCTATTGCCTGCTTGGATTGCATTGATAACTTGCATGGAAGACATGCCTACTTGATTGCCAACAGAGCAGATGCTTTGTTGTAGAGCAGTTAAACCGCTTTGCACTTGACCAATTGAGCAGTCAAGATGAGTAGCAAGGTTGCTAATAGCATTAGCGTTGCCTTGAATAGCACTACCCAATTGAGATGCTACGAAATCGGTGTTAGCATTGCGACCATTTCCGCCACCAAAGCCAAAGCCACCATTGTTCATTGCTGCAAGGAACACAAGAGCCCAGATTGGGTTGTTCCACATTTCGCCTCCCCAGCCGCTTCCGCCATTGGAGGGCTCATAAACAAATGTTTTGTCCATAAATAATAAAATAGTTAAGGTTTAGGTTTCCGCATCTTTAGCCCTTTTGCGCTTGGGGTAATCCGACTCGTTTCGAATTGCGATGCAAAGGTACGGCAAAAAAAATAATACGCAAAATTTTCACCGAAAAGAAAGGAGTGAAGATTTCACGTATTATCACTATGAAAAATATATTTGCAAATCCTATGCTGTTGGCGCAGGAGTTGGGCTATCAGTTGGGCTACAAGATGGTATATATTTTGCCATATCTGCTGCCTCTTCTGCCTCTTCCATTGCCTTAAAACGAGTAGGCAAGATTCGTGCTGCTTTTCTTACGAGACTACGAAAACAAGTGTATTCCGCATCGCGCACAGTGTATTTAGCCTTTTGCTCACTAACAAAGTTTGGATTCTTTCGATTAAGGAATTTGCCAATCTCTTTTGGTTTAAGACCACAACGGACACATAACCATACAAGAATAATTCGTGCTTCGGCAATCTCCTCATCTTTCTTAAAAGAAATAATGTCTTGTGCTGGGACATCACACACCTCGGAAACTACATCGAGGATTGTTTGGAAAATCTTTGGTTTCATATAGATATATAGTTAAGAAAAATATTCGTCTACGACTTTCATGAATTCATCGAGGTCTCTGCATAATGCAACTTTGTAACCTTCTCTCTCAAGATACGCCATAATCTCCTTCTGCTCTTTGCTTACCTTACCAGCCTTTCCATTCTTCATTTCAATGTACAAGCCGTGATAATCGTGTCTTGCGACTGCAATAAACAAGTCTGGTACACCAGAAACAACACCTTCTAGGACAAGTTTCTTTGCTGTAGTCCTTGTTCTATATCCACCATTAGGAACAGCGTATATTAGATACTTTTTATATTTAAGCCTAAAATATCGAACACACTTCATCTGCAAGTTATGTTCGCTTATGTCAGCCTTGCCTTTTTTAGCCTTTGCTATCTTCTTTTTCGCTTCCTCTATCGTCATACTTAAAACGCTCTATTGCATATTGTTTTAGTTCTTCTAACTCATCTGGCGTTAGTTTGCTACCTTGCATCTCCTTACTATATAGGTCGAGTGCCCTTTTCATTGTTACTCCCATAGTGTAGGTTCATTATTAATTGAATATGATAGGCTGCGTTCCCACTTATCGCAGGGCATAAATCCACCAAATGAGCAACCTCCCATAGGCAAATAAAATCGGCATGTAT
>JBGVEC010000138.1:0-16083 GCA_045119815.1 Paludibacteraceae bacterium
TTTGATAGGAAATGTGGTGAAAGAGAATGCATCTATCTCAGGTGCTGAGGTGGGTTGTCAAGGTGAGGTAGGTGTAGCCTGCGCGATGGCATCTGCAGCTGTTAATCAGCTCTTTGGAGGCACATTGGCGCAGATAGAGTATGCCGCAGAGATGGGATTGGAACACCACTTAGGTATGACTTGTGATCCAGTATGTGGATTGGTGCAGATACCATGTATTGAGCGCAATGCTTTCGCTGCCGCACGCGCATTGGATAGCAATACCTATGCGGCTTTCTCCGATGGTTCACACCGAGTATCTTTTGATAGGGTAGTGGAGGTGATGAAGGAGACGGGACATGATCTGCCTTCCTTGTACAAAGAAACCGCTCAAGGCGGATTAGCAAAAGATTATCAAGAGTAAACAATAATGAAAGTAATGAAATTTGGTGGCACCTCAGTAGGTACGCCACAACGTATGAAAGATGTAGTCAAACTCATCACCGATGGTGAGCAAAACCTTGTTGTACTTTCTGCTATGTCAGGTACAACCAATAGTCTCATTGAGATCTCTGACTACCTCTATAAACAAAATCTCGAAGGTGCTCTTACTTGCATCAATAAACTTCAAGACAAATACCTCGGTCATATTGCCGGACTCTATTCTACCGATGAATACAAGGCATTGACCACTAAGGTTGTAGGCGAAATTTTCGACCGTATCCGTTCCTGTGCTAAGACCGACTTCACTTCTCGTGAGGAACGCATTATCGTAGCTCAAGGTGAGATGCTTTCTACCAATATGGTTACCAATTATCTGCTTGAGCAAGGACATGATGTCCAACTCCTACCTGCTTTGGAATTTATGCGCACCAATGCCGATAAGGAGCCAGACCTCAAGTATATCAAAGAGCATGCAGAGGCTATCTTAGCGGCTAATGCGGGTAAGGAACTTTATATCACTCAGGGTTTTATTTGCCTCAACATAGATGGCGAGGTGGATAACCTACAACGTGGTGGTAGCGACTATACCGCTTCGCTGCTAGGTGCAGCTATTGGTGCGTCAGAGATTCAAATCTGGACCGATATTGACGGAATGCACAACAATGACCCTCGTTTTGTGGAGAACACGACTCCTGTGAGTCACTTGCATTTCGTAGAGGCGGCTGAGTTGGCATATTTTGGTGCTAAGATTTTGCACCCAACCTGTATCCAACCTGCACAATATGCCAATATCCCTGTGCGTTTGCTCAATACGATGGATCCAACCGCACCTGGTACAACCATCAGCAATATCACAGAGCATCGCAAGATCAAAGCGGTGGCAGCGAAAGATAATATTATTGCGATCAATATCACTTCTACCCGCATGCTCTTGGCGTATGGTTTCTTGCGCCGTGTGTTTGAGGTGTTTGAGAAATACAAAACGAGTATCGATATGATCTGCACCTCTGAGGTCGGAGTATCCATGTCTATTGATGATCGCACCAACTTGATTCCTATCATGAACGAACTCAAGAAGTTTGGCGTCGTAGAGGTGGATGACAATATGTGTATCATTTGCGTGGTGGGTGATTTGGACTGGCGTAATGTGGGCTTTGAGTCTATTGCGGCGCAAGCCCTAAAGGATATCCCTGTGCGTATGATTTCCTATGGCGGAAGCAACCACAATATCTCCTTCCTAATCTCCGCATCTGACAAACAACGCGCCCTACAATCATTAAGTTCTCACTTATTTAAATAAAACTTATGTTGCCTAAAACGCCATTTTATTACTATGATACTCGCTTGCTTCAAGCCACGCTTGATGTGATTAAGCAAGAGATTGCCGCATATCCTCATTTCCATGTGCATTATGCTCTCAAAGCAAATGCTAATCCTAAACTACTGCGCTTGATTCAGCAAGCGGGTCTAGGAGTGGACTGTGTGAGTGGTGGCGAAGTGCAAGTAGGCATAGACAATGGTTTTGACGCTTCTAAGATTGTGTATGCGGGAGTTGGCAAGAGTGATGAGGAAATCCTTTTGGCTCTTCAGCATGGTATTTTCTGTTTCAATGTAGAGAGTATTCCTGAGCTAGAGGTCATCAACGACTTGGCACAGCAGGTGGGCAAGGTGGCTAATGTGTGCTTGCGTATCAATCCCGATGTAGAGGCGCATACGCATGCCAATATCGTGACAGGTAAAGCAGAGAATAAGTTCGGTATTGCACTAGGCGATATGCTGCATGTGATCGAACTTGCCAAGTCCCTCAGTCATATCCAATTCCTTGGACTGCATTTCCATATTGGTAGTCAGATTACCGATATGCAAGACTATCTCGACCTTTGTGAGCGTGTGAACGATATCCAAGATCATCTCAACGAGGAGGGTATTTATCCATCTGTCATCAATGTAGGTGGTGGATTGGGTATAGATTATCACGATCCAGATAAGCATCCAATCCCTGACTTTAAGACCTATTTTGAAATCTTTGCTGAGCATCTTCGTCTGCGTGAAGGGCAGACTGTACATTTTGAGTTAGGTCGCTCTATGGTAGCACAATGTGGCACACTTATCGCGCAGGTTTTGTATATTAAACAAGCCGCTACTAAGCAATTTGCTATCATAGATGCGGGTATGACCGAATTGATCCGTCCAGCCCTCTATCAAGCGCACCATAAGGTGCAGAATATTAGTTGTCAATCAACTGATTATCAGGTGTATGATGTGGTTGGTCCTATTTGCGAATCGAGTGATGTGTTTGATAGAGATGTTTTGCTACCATCCACTAAAAGAGGAGATATTATAGCTATTCGCAGTGCGGGTGCCTATGGTGAGACTATGGCTTCTACCTATAACTGTCGTTCTCTCCCTGCTAGTTATACTTCGGAGGATTTCCCCTTGCCTTTAACCTTTAACCTCTAACCTATCGCCTCATCACCTCATCACCTCGAATATGTCCACCCTCTTCCTACATACACCGCTCAATAAACGCCTAGTATGGTATTTGGCGGCGGAGGAGTATGTGGCTAAGCATATGGATCGTTGGTTGCCTAGTGCTGACCATGTGGGGATACTATTTGTTTGGATTGTGGATCCTACTGTTATTATTGGTCGCCATCAGGTCTTGCACAACGAGGTGAATACGGCCTACTGTCAGGAGCACAATATTGCTGTTTATCGTCGCAAAAGTGGGGGAGGATGTGTCTATGCAGATTCGGGTAATCTGATGGTAAGTTATATCGCTCGCTCTACGCACAGCGAACAGGTTTTTCAGCACTATCTCGATCGTATGTCCGACTTTTTGCGTCATTTGGGCTATGATGCGGTCAAGTCCACCCACAATGATATCATGATAGGTCCGCACAAGGTATCGGGCAATGCGTGTTTTGCGTTGCCTACTGCCACGATTGTGCACGGTACCTTATTATATAATGTGGACTATTCGGTCTTGCAACAGGCCATCACTCCTTCGGTGGAGAAACTCGCCAAGCATGGCGTAGAGTCGGTACGCCAACGAGTAATCAATATCCACGATATTGAAACCACTACCATTCAATCAACTACTGCGCTAGCGCAAGCCGTGCAGCAGTATTGGTCTAATGAACTATTGTCTCTTTCTGAGGATGATATGCATCAGATTGATGCCATTGAGCAGGAATATCTTGATCCTGCATTTATTCTATCTCGCTAAGTTCTTATCTTGTTATTCAACTAGATCGATTATTTCCAGCCAACGCATCTCTGCTTCATCTAGTTCCTCTTGTACCTCTTGATAGCGTTTAGAGGTTTGTGCTATCTCTTCAGCCGAACAAGATCCACCAGATAGTAGCGCTTCCAATTGGGCTTTCTCTTCTTCCAATTGTGGCATACGTACTTCTAACTCTTCCAACTCTTTTTTCTCCTTGAAACTGAGGCGGCGTTTTTGCTCAGTCTTGACTTTTTCAGATTTAACTACTGGTACGATAGGTCTTGATTCTTGGCTCTTGGTTCCTTGTTCCAAACGATATTGCGTATAGTTTCCTGGGAAATCTTGCACATTGCCTTCGCCATGGAACACAAACAAGTGGTCCACCACTTTGTCCATAAAGTAGCGGTCGTGACTAATGACAATCAAGCAACCTCGGAAGTTCTTCAAGTATTGCTCTAGTACATTAAGGGTGGGGATGTCTAGATCGTTGGTAGGCTCGTCTAGAATAAGGAAGTTAGGACTGCGCATCAAGACGGTGCATAGGTGCAGACGTTGACGTTCGCCACCCGATAGTTTACCTACGTAGTCGTATTGTTGGTTAGGACTAAATAAGAACATTTGCAGAAACTGACTAGCAGTCATTTTCTCTCCTCCGCCTAGATCCACTACTTCGGCAATGTTACGTACCACATCTATGACTTTCTTGCCCTCGTCAAACTGCAATCCAGTTTGGGCATAATAACCAAATCGCACGGTCGTTCCTATATCCCATGTGCCGCTATCGGCTGGTACTTCGCCTAATAGGAGTTTGATGAAGGTCGATTTGCCAGTACCATTGTTGCCGATTATACCCAACTTTTCATAGCGTGAGAAGACATAATTAAAGTCCTTGAGAATCACCTTGTTTTCTCCTGTAGAGGGCGATATATAGGTCTTACATACGTTCTTTGCTTCAAAGATCTTGTTGCCTATATAGCCCGATTTGACAGATAGTTTGATGTCTACCTCTTGGTGTTGCTGTTTGGCTTTCTTCTCTATCTCGTAGAAGTTATCAATGCGGTATTGTGCTTTGTGTGCTCGTGCTTGTGGCATGCGCCTCATCCAGTCCAGTTCGGTGCGGTAGAGGTTACGGTATTTCTCTATCTCCGCGTTTTGTGCATCAATACGTTCGGCACGTTTCTCGATATAGTATGCATAATTACCATGATAGGTATAGAGGGAATTTTGGTCCAGTTCGAAGATATCGGTACATACTCGATCTAGGAAGTAGCGGTCGTGCGTTACCATTAGGATGGTCAGTGCTTTCTCGCCGCGTGAGGTGCGGTTGTTGAGGTATTCTTCTAACCACACTACAGTTTCTAGATCCAGGTGGTTGGTAGGCTCGTCGAGTAGAAGAATATCTGGTTCGTCGGCTAGTACATGTTCGAGTAGGAGTTTTTTCTGTTGTCCACCGCTGAGTTTATTGAACTGCTCAAGGCTTATCACCTCATCGCCTAGTAACCTTATAGCCTCTTCGCCTTGTAGCTTTTGCGGTAGATACTTCACTTTAAGGTCTTTGCGCCATGTTATCTTGCCCTCGTCGTAGTCGGTTTTGCCCATTAGGATATCCATCAGTGTGCTCTTGCCGATTCCGTTGCGAGCGATGAGGGCAATACGTTGCCCTTTGTTCACAGCAAAACTGATGTTGCTAAACAACACCTTCGATCCCACCGATTTCGTGAGATTTTCTACTAAAAGATATGGAGTTACTACCGCCATCTCCCCTTGCCTATAACCTACTTAATAGCATCCTCAGGCAATTGCAAGGTATATAGGATAGCCTCGGCTTGGCGAAGTGCATTGCGTTTTTTTTGTCCTGCGGCATAGAGGAATGTCTCTGCGGTTACCACGCGTCCATTGACGTGGTCTAGGCGTGTGTGGCTCACATATGGACCACCCATAGCTTCGCCATGTTGTATGCGCCATAGTCCGCGTACCTCGTATGCTTGAGCGCTATCTTGCACTAGGATAGTGCGCATTTGTGGAGGCATAACTTTATATTCGGTACCCATATAGGATCCCTCTACGCTTCCATGCACAAGACGGCTCAATACGGCATCACGCTTTTCGTTTAGGAATTCAGCCGTAAACGTCCTTGGGTGAGTATATGGGTAGCTATAAATCACGATATCGCGTCGCATAGGACCTTTGTTGTTGCAGCACCATAGTACGCGTGTGTCGCTTGCTACGGTGGCAGGTTGACGTAGGCTATATGTAGTAGCGCCACCTAGGAGGGTATCGAGTACGAGTATGTAATCCTCTGGAATGAGCATGTCGTAGCTTTGTGTTTGCAGTTTAGTGCGTGCATCTTTGTTGGTGCTAGCTTGGTAGAATTGTGTTTGGCGTTTGAGCTCTTGGTTAACAAACCATTCGCGTATGCTTTCTCCGTTCGCTAGCCAATAACTTACAAACTCCTCTTGTGATGGACTTTGTATGCGGCATATTGCTTGTGGTTTGGACCAATTGTTGTTGGCCACTTTGACCTTGAGTTGGGTATATCTATTAGGGTCAATATCCACAAATAGGATGTTACGTGTAGGTTTGAGAATATCGTCAAAGTATGCCATATTTACCTGAGTAAGTTTGAAATATGGCTCCATTTGTGGCATGGCAGGCATATCTGCTGCCATCACAGCCTTTATCAGGTCATAGGTAGTGCTGATAGGTTCGCTGTAGCCAGATGCTTCGTTGACGAGTGAGTGATGTGCCACCGCATTAAGTTCTTCCTGGGTGAGGGCTTTACTATTCATCACCACTAGGCATTCGTAAATCGATCCTGTGGCTGATGTGAGGGTTTTGCCCGTGTCTTTACAACCTACCATCACGATAGATAGCATCACGCCAAGTGAACTAAACAAAAATGCATTGATTCGTTTCATTATTTTTATTTTTGGTTTGTGCTACAATATATTATTGAGATATGCAGGTGTTGTTCATTACAATTCCACACTATATCCTTTCTCTGGTATCTCTATTCCGCGGAAACCTGCCTCGTAGAGATGATCCTTGAACTCGTCTTGGGCAGAGCTCTCGCCGTGAACGATAAAGGTCTTGCGTATTTGCGTAATATCTTGACTACTATAGAAATAGTTTATCATCTCGCGGTAATCACCATGACCCGAGAATCCTTCTATCTTGGTCACTTGCGCACGAATGCGGTGGTCATAGCCAAATATACTTACATACCTCAGACTAGGGTCTTGTATGCGAGCTCCTAGCGAGCTTGGGGTACAATATCCTACAATCAATATCGTGGTGCTAGGGTCATCTATATGGTTCGAAACATGGTGCTTGATGCGTCCTGCCTCCAGCATGCCCGAAGCGGAAATCACGATACAGGGCTCTTGGCTGCGATTGAGGGCTTTGGAGTCGTTGAGGTCGGTGATATAACGCAGCGAATTAAATCCAAACGGATCATCGTCATACCGCATAGTGTCTCGTACTTGCTCGTTGAGAGTGTCAGCATAGCGACGGAATATCTGCGTAGCGTTGGCGGATAGCGGAGAGTCTACATACACAGGTACTCGTTCTAGTCTACCATCGTTGTACAACTCATTGAGTACATATACGATCTCCTGTGTTCTACCCACTGAGAAGGATGGAATCAGCAGTTTTCCTTTTTTGTACATACATGTCTCTTCTACGATACCTAACAGTTGCTCTTCGCTTAGGTGTACATCATCGTGCAGACGATTGCCATAGGTGCTCTCGCATATGAGGTAGTCGCATTGTGGAAAAGCTTGAGGAGAACTCAATATATGACTATATGCGCGTCCCACGTCCCCTGTGTATGCGATGCGTTTGAGTTCACTGTTTTCCCGTATGTTGAGACTAATGATAGCGGAGCCTAGCATATGTCCAGAATTAGTGAAGCAAAATTCCACTTCGTCATCCAAACGATAGGTTTGGTTGTATTCTACGGCACGAAAATGCTTCATCACGCCACGAGCATCGTTGGTATCAAACAGAGGCTTGATCTTGGGTTTGTGCTGACGAGCCATCTTCTTGTTGTACCAACGCACGTCTTGCTCTTGGATAAAGGCTGTATCTTGGAGCATAAGTTCGCATAAATCGCGTGTGGCGGGAGTACAGAATATCTTACCTCTGAATCCCAATTTGTAGATGTATGGCACTAATCCTGTATGATCAATATGAGCGTGAGATAGTAGGACATAGTGTATGTCCTTTGGGTCAAAACCTAGATCGCGGTTAGCAGCATCGGTCTCCATACCTTTGCCCTGGTACATACCACAATCAAGTAGGATAGTCTTTCCTGATGCGGTTGTAACTAGATGTTTGCTACCAGTTACTTCACGTGCAGCACCGAGAAATTGGATTTTCATATATTAGACATTTAGGGTTATTGATCAGTAAAGTATAGCAGGCGTGCCGGTGTTTTTGTATTGTTATTATTTGCCGAGTTTAACTATCAAAGCTGAGAGTGGAGTTGCTACCAAATCTTTCTGACTCAAATCTATTGTCTCGCCTGTGATAATATCTACACCTACAGGATTGTACTTGCAAAGAATCTCTGCGTAGTGTGCCGTTGGAATAGTACGATTTTCCTCGCTAGCATTTACGTATACAAATACTGCACCCTCATCCGTATAACGGAAATAAGCATAAGTATTGTCGCGGGTAATAAAATGCATAGTCTTACCTATATGGATAATAGGCTCGGTTTTACGCCATTGGAACAATTTACTTTGGTAGTCAAACATGTCTTGCATTTCATCCGTAACCTCCTCACCCAATGGCAGAGGCATACGCAAAGTAGAATGGCCCATACTACGGTCAGAAGACTTCAATCCATACTCGTCACCTGCAAACACTTGAGGGATACCACGCATGGTTGCTAAGAGTGCATTGGCGATCTTTACACGGCGCAAGTCGCCGTCTTTCACTACATCCGCAATGCGATCCATATCGTGGTTGCCAAGCATAATCATAATATTATTGACATCCGCATAGAGGTAGTCCATTGCTACTGCATCATAGACGCGGGTCATACCATTGCCCCAACCTCTTCCATCTGTCTCTAGTGCCTGGCGAATAGCTTCCTCTACTGGGAAATCCATTACCGTCTTTAAGTGACTATCAAAACCATTATAGTTCTTAACACCTGATTGCCAGTAAGCTACGGCAGGAGCAGGACGTGTCCAACACTCGCCCACAATATTGATGTTAGGGTACTCATCCATAATCGCTTTTACCCATTCACTACCAGGAATCATCTCGATGTACGGGTATGTGTCCACGCGTAAGCCATCGAGGTTGGCGTACTCAATCCACCAAATGGCCCATTGTTGGAAGTACTTGAGCAAATCTTTGTTCTCAAGATTCATATCTGGCATTGGACGATCAAACCAACCACGGTTGGAGAGTTGGCGGTCATACTCGGATGCATTGATATCGTAGTTTGCTGAAAAGACGTTAGGAGTATTAGTAAACTCATCAAACTGATTGATCCAATCTTGGTATGGAAGATCTTTCATCCACCAGTGGCATGCACCGCAGTGGTTAGGCACCATATCCATAATGATCTTGATACCCTTCTCGTGGGCTTTCTCTACCATTTGTTTATATAGTTCATTGCTACCATGACGAGGGTCGATGTGGTAGTAATCGGAGCAAGCATAACCATGGTATGACCATGCTGCCTCATTGTCTTCAAGGAGCGGGGTTGGCCAGATTGCAGTAGCGCCGAGTGATGCGATATATTCCAGCGAATTGATGATACCTTGGATATCGCCACCAAATCGTCCGTGAATATTGTTCTTATCGGCTTTTTCTGCCATATGGAGAGTATTGTTGCTTTCATCTCCATCTACAAAACGGTCAGACATAATAAGGTAGATCATATCGGCAGAAGTAAATCCTTGACGCTCACGACTACCCTCACGACGGGTATGGATGGTATAGTCTACATAGGTAGTACGCTTGTTTTTCTTGAGAGTTATTCGGTAGGTACCTGGTTGATTAACAGCGAGATTTACGAAAAGATAGTTCTTGCTTTCTGCGTTGTGTTGACCTGTAACTAGGAGGCCAGTGCACTCACCTTTCATTAGTTTCCCATTGTGGAGTTGCTGAATGCTAACTTGTGCATCAGCAAGATCTTCACCATGAAGCATAAGAGTGAGTGGGCAATTCATTTCAGTCCACCAACATAGAGGTTCTGCACGGTCAATACGAGGTTTTGCAGTCAAAGACATAGCACCAAGAAGTGCTATTGCTAAAAGAAAAAGTGATTTTTTGTTCATTGTCTTTTATGGTTAAAATCCTCAGTCTTTAAGGTCGAATTTAAAGACATAAAGGTTATTATTGTCGAAAAGAAACAGTACATCTATAAGCCGGGTTCTGTACCACACGAGGTGGTGTCTATCATTAATCTTGAGTAGCGTATTGCTACGCACTTCTATTGCTTCCTACCCTCCAACTCACGCGAGCAACGCTCAAATGTTGGTATACTTGGAATTGCAGCCCACCGTATGCTCGTATCACTTCCTCTCTTGCGAGATTGTTCGTCGCTTTTGCAGGGACCAAACATTACTGCCTGACGGTCGTTAACCGCGATAGTGCTCTGTGCTGCCCGGACTTTCCTCGTCGTAGGGGATTAATTTAAGTGAGCAAATTTCTTCCCTTACTCCGCGATAGACCGATGTACTGTTTTCAAAGATCGCTTCAAGAGCGGCATACGGGAATCGAACCCGCCTCCTCGGCTTGGGAAGCCGATGCACTACCGATGTGCTAATGCCGCATGGACTTGTAATTACAAATAGTTTGCAAAAGTACAATATTTTTTCCATGTGAGCAAATATTCTGTTGATTTTTTTGTGTCTTTAATACTTTCGCTCGGAAAATTTGCATATATGAGAATTTTTTTGTACCTTTGCGGGCTGAAATAGGAATTTCATCTAGAAGATGAGTAAAATGTGAAAAAATAAGATATATGGCAACAACACAACAAAATTCGGGCACACTCTATAACGCCCTTACTTCTGGCAGTAAAATTATCGGAACTGTGATTACGGATAGCGATATGCGTATCGATGGTACAGTGGAAGGTGATGTGAAATGCGCTGGTAAACTCGTTATTGGCGAACAAGGAACAGTTAAAGGTACTATCGAATGTCAAAATGCGGAGATTATGGGTAAGATTGATGGCAAGATCGATGTGAAATATGCATTAGCTCTTCGTGCAACAAGTAATCTCGTTGGCGAAATCTCAACTGGCACACTCATGGTAGAACCTAATGCTGTGTTCAATGGTACTTGTACCATGGGGGACAAGTCTGTAGTAAAGAAATAATTTGAAAGTTTAAAGATTAAATTCTAAGTCATGAAGATAAAACCATTTAGAGGAATACGTCCTCCACGTGAATTGGCAAAACAAGTGAGCAGTCGTCCATACGACGTGTTGAACTCAGAAGAAGCACGCCAAGAGGCTGCTGGTAACGAAATGTCGCTCTATCACATTATTAAACCTGAGATTAATTTTGCTCCTGGTACCGATGAGCATGATCCATGTGTATATGCAGCTGCAAGAGAGCAGTTTGATCTCTTCCGTGAGAAAGGTTGGTTGGTGCAAGATAGCGAAGACTACTATTATGTCTATGCGCAGACCATGAATGGACGTACACAATATGGACTCGTGGTAGCTGCTTGGGTAGAGGATTATATGGAAGGTCGTATCAAGAAGCATGAGTTGACTCGTCGCGATAAGGAGGAAGACCGTATGAAGCATGTGCGCGTGAATAACGCTAATGTGGAGCCAGTATTCTTTGCATATCCTCACCATGACGAGTTAGATGCTATCATTGCTCGCACTACAGCAGGGGAGCCAGAGTATGATTTTGTGTCTGACTTGGACGGCTTTGGTCACACTTTTTGGGTAATTCGAGATGCCGCAGATATCGCACGTATTACTGAGATTGTAGCTCAAATGCCAGCGATGTATATCGCAGATGGTCACCATCGTAGTGCAGCCGCTGCTTTGGTGGGTAATGAGAAGAAGTTGCAAAACCCTAATCATAGAGGTGACGAGGAATATAACTACTTCCTAGCAGTATGCTTCCCGGAGAACCAACTCTATATCATGGATTACAACCGTGTAGTAAAAGATCTCAATGGTATGACTGAACAAGACTTCTTGGAGGCTTTGAAGGAAGATTTTGAGGTGCTAGAGATGGGTACTGAGATTTATCATCCAGAGGGTTTGCACGTATTCGCTTTGTATTTAGGTAGCAAATGGTACAAACTAGTGGCGAAGGTAGGTAGATACGATGATCAAGATCCAATAGGGGTGTTGGATGTGACTATCTCTTCTAATCTAATTTTGGATAAACTACTTGGCATTAAGGATCTTCGCTCGGATAAGCGTATTGATTTCGTAGGTGGTCTTCGCGGTTTGGAAGCGTTGCAAAATCGTGTAGATAGTGGCGAGATGAAAATGGCATTGGCACTTTATCCTGTGACTATGAAGCAATTAATTGATATTGCTGATACGGGTAATATTATGCCACCTAAAACCACATGGTTTGAACCAAAATTACGTTCTGGATTGGTAATCCATGAACTCGTTTAGTTATTAATCAAGAATCTTGAACTGGAATAAAAGAATTAAACATTATGAATAAAGGACAAATTTTAGTAAATGTAGTATTGGTAGCGGCAGTGGCTGCTTTGTTTGTTTTGCATTTTGGTAAGAAAGAGAGTGCTCCAATGGAAATGGATGCTACTTCAGCAGAAGTGATGCCGGTAGCATATCTCAATGTGGATAGTCTATTGGCTAACTATAGTTTTGCTATTGAGGCTAGTGAGAAATTGATGAGTAAACAAGAAGATGCGCGTCTAAAAATGAATACTAAATTGCGCACATTCCAAAATGAAGTGGCTGATTTTCAACGTAAACTGCAAAATAATGCTTTCTTAAGTCGTGAGCGTGCTGAGAAAGAGCAACAACGTTTGGCAAAGAAGGAGCAAGAATTGCAAGAGTTGGAAGCAAAGTTGACTCAAGATATTATGTTGGAGAATCAAAAATTGAATATGCAATTGGCAGATTCGTTGACCAACTTCCTCCAAGTGTTCAATGCAGATGGTCGTTATCATGTGATCTTGAGCAATACCGCCAAAGACAATGTGTTGATGGCTGCAGAGCAATATGACATTACCGACGAGGTAGTGGCTGGTATGAATGCTCGTTGTAATAAATAAGCGTTAAGTTCGCAGAAAATGGCGCATATACGATTCTTCTATAAGCCCTATTGGCGATATGTGATAGTAGATGCTATCGCATTGTTGATTAGTGTATGCGCCGTTTTGGCTTGGTTCCCACTATCTACTCAAATTCCATTTCAAAAGTATAGTATCTTTGTCTTGATCTTTGCGGCAATGTGGCTGGTGTTTAGTTATGGCTGTCATCGCTATATTCCCGTCAAGTACATGAAGATGGGCAAAGATATTCGCCGTTTAGCAGCTGCATCTGTGTTGCTATTTGGTGGAATGAGTGGCTATATGATGCTAATGGAGGGGCGTAATTTTTCAATATGGGTACTGTTGACATTATGGTTAGTGATGCTTGGTGCATCGCTAATCATATTGATTTTTAAGCATGCATATCGCTATGCTTTGGATGCAGATGAGGTCGTGTTGGAAACTCCTAAGCGAGCTATTCAAAACGTATTGAATGATCCTACGTTCATTGGTCAAGCAGAAAAAGCATCATTACGCAAGAGTATTCTTGAGTTTGCTCCAGAGAATGCACTACGCTATGTGGAGAAGAGTGTGGATCTATATTCGAGCAATACCTTTACTTTGCGATCCTCTGAGTTGTATAATATTCAGAAACTACCTAATTACCGCTACGATGTGTTGGTAAACTTTATGCCATTGAATCACATTCGAGGGGTAAATAAGCTATTTACAACCGTCAATGACAAATTGCCAGACAACGGTATATGGGTATGTTGCTACGAACCACAATCGGTGACCAAACGCAATATTTTGAGTCGTTACCCGGTGGTATTCGGGTGGTTGTATTATGCTGCTTTCTTCTGCTATAAACGCGTGTTACCTAAGTTGTTCATGACCTCACGCTTGTATTTTGATATCACCGAGGGTAAGAATCGTGTGTTGAGTAAGGCGGAGGTCTTGGGACGATTGTGCTATTGTGGCTTTGAGATTATAGACGAGCGCAAGAAAGGTGACCTGAGTTATGTGATAGCGCGTCGCAAATTTAGACCCGAGATTACGGCGAGGCGTTTATATGGTATTTTAGTCAAACTGAATCGAGTAGGCAAAAACGGTAAGATGTTCAAGGTGTATAAGTTTAGAACTATGCACCCATATTCGGAGTTCCTCCAAGCTTACATTTATGAACGATATGCTTTGCAAGAAGGCGGTAAGTTTAACCATGATATACGTGTGACCACGCTTGGACGATTGATGCGTAGATATTGGATGGATGAACTGCCTATGTTATTAAATCTGTTGAAGGGAGATATGAAGTTAGTGGGTGTGAGACCTATCTCACAACATTATTACTCGCTGTACTGCAAGGAGTTACAGGAGCAGCGTGTAAAACATAAGCCAGGACTTTTGCCTCCATTCTATGCCGATATGCCTAAAACCTTGGATGAGATACAAGCCTCCGAGATGCGCTATTTAACTATGTGTGAGAAACGTGGTACACTAGTGACGGATTTTGTGTATTTCTGGAGAATCGTGTGTACAATAATCTTTAAGCGTGCACATAGTGCGTAATGAAAATTTGGACTATGATGAAAAGAGGATTTGTAGTACTGCTATTAGTAATGTGTGGTCTAATGTCTGGCATGGCGCAGAATATTCCTGTGCCCTTGACACAGACTAAACTATATGACTATTTAGATGAACTTGTCACCGACGGTGTGATTTGCGCACAGACTGCTGTTCGTCCATACACACGTGGGCAAGTAGCGAAGATGTTGGTCGAAGCACAATCTGCAGATTCGTTGTTGAATATTCGTCAGAAAAAAGAATTGGTGTTCTATCTCAATGAGTTTGCATTGGAGCGTGATACGATGATCAATAACTATGTTCAGTACACGGATCATACTACCTATAATCTTTCTCTAGCAGATCCGCAGTTTAGTTATATGACTAAGGATAAGATGTTTAAAATGCGTCTTCGTCCTATCTTAGGTGCTAATATCCTAGCCAGTAGTAAGGGTGCTATATTACAACGTTGGTACGGAGTGGATCTCCAAATGGATATAGCCAAACACTTGAGTATATGGGGAAGTTTGCGTGATAACTCGTGGAGTGGTAACTGGCTGAATAAGCAATATTATCCTACCAACGATGACCGAATAAAGGGTGCTCGTATTCACTATGGCGCTTCGCAGACACAACCAGCACTATCACCTATTTCTGGTGTGCAATACAAAGAGGCTAATTATGGTGGTGACTTCTCGGATTCAAAGGGAGGTATAAGCCTATATTCATGGTGGGGTAGTATTAGTTTGCAACGTGAGAATATCCGTTGGGGTGATGCGTATCATGCATCGAATATCCTCTCTGGTAGGGCTCCTGCTGCGCCAATGATATCGCTCCAATTGACTCCTTGCAAGTGGTTCCAATTTGATTATTTCCACGCATGGTTGGTATCTAATGTGGCGGATTCTACTTATTATTATTTGGAAAATACGACCAAACCAGGTGTACAAGATAAGGAATATCGTCCGCTGAATAAGTTTATGGCAGCGAATATGTTTACTGTGATTCCGATAAAACAGTTGTCTTTCTCCTTTGGTAACTCCATTATTTATGCCGAGCAGAATATTCAAGCGGCATATTTGATACCGATAGCCTTCTACAAATCTCTAGATCACTTGCTGACAAAAGGTATCGCTTCTCAAAACCAAAACTCGCAGGCGTTTGCATCTTTATCCGTTCGACCTGTAGAACATTTGCAGTTGTATGGTTCGTTTTATTTGGATGAGTTTTCATTAAAACGCCTTAAACCTTCCGAGAAAGAGAAAAATCCTATTTCCTATTTGGTAGGCTTTAATTGGAGTGGTTGGCCACTCAAAGGTTTAAGTTTGAAAGGTGAATTTATGCGTTCATACATAGCATGTTATACGCACTCCATAGATGCTTTGACTTGGACTACCAATAGCTTTAATATGGGACATTATATGGGCGATAACGCGCAATCTATTTATGCGGAATTAGCGTATCGTCCGATACGTGGCATGTTGCTGAAGTTGTCCTATACCAATGATACGAAATATAATTCATATCCATATTTACGTGTTTATCGTGGGTCTGATGGGGTAATTCGTGACGGAGGAATAGCTGAGACTATCTCTCAAAAACCATTTGACCATTGTATCTATCGCAACGATGAAGTGCGA
>JBGVEC010000139.1:0-2279 GCA_045119815.1 Paludibacteraceae bacterium
CAAATTATGTCGTGACTGTTCAAATAACCTACTCGTAATCAATAGCAGTATGTCGCATAAATCACTCTTCCAAAGAGACCTTTCATTCGCTCAACAATCTATTCTGCTCTGCACCTTCAACATCAGCCCTATTCTTTTGGCTCTTACGGCTTATTGTGTCTTGACTTTATAATTTCAGGAGTATATTTATAGAGATATTTACGGAAAGAATGGATGTTAAGTCCAAATCGTTCAGCAATATCCTTCATCGTATCTGTGCCGTTTTTCAGACATTCGATAGCAGCCGCATATTTATCTGCCGTCTTTTGTTTCCTAAGTATCTGCTTGCGTTCCGTCTTACGATGAAGCAGTTCGGGATACTTGCTCTTTATGTAAGTTCTGAAATATTCATTGTAGCCACACTCGTCCATCACGGCATGGATAGTGGCGTTCCCTGATTTCAACATTTCTACCCCTTCAGCAAACATCTGTTCACTGGATACAATCATAGAATTATGCTTTTCGATGGCTTCGGGATAGTTACGGCGTATAAAACCGCCTACACTATTATAGGTAAGTCCCAACCGTTTGGCAATGGATTTCAAGGACTCGGAAGTGGTTGCATAGATGCGTAGCGCCTCCGCATACTTTTCTGCACTACGATTGGAAACGACCTTACCGTCAGATGTCCTTATCATTCCACGGGCTGTAACCAATTCGGGATGATGCTCCCTGAGATACATCCTGAATGTTTCGGGATTCAGTCCAAATTCCGCTGCGACCTTTGCCGTTGGCAAATCGGTATTCTGTAATCTTTCGATTGCATTGGCATATTTCTCAGCAGAAGATTTCTTATAACGTTTGGTTTGCTCCAATGCCATACCTTCGTCAAAGCCACGTCTAAGAACCATCAGTTCGGGATACCAAGTTCTCAAGTGGTAGCGGAAGCCACCGAGAGTTACCCCAACAATACGTACTATATCCTTTACATCCCTCGATGTTGTACGATACAGGTCTATAGCCTTCTCATATTTTTCAAGAGTTTCACGGTCTGGCTCACATACAGTCCAATTTCCGTTACGCATACCTCTGACCTTTTGACCTGTTGCACGGATACGTTTCTCCTCCCTATTACGGGTAATTTGTGGGTAATAGGCTAAGATGTGTTCTCGCAAACCCGTGTAGGATACATTACAAGCCTCTGCAACCTCTTCAATGGTTTTATCGGATGATTGCAACATCTCAATGGCAGTAGCATACTCTTCCTTGCTCCACTTGCGTGCTCCATATTGCAGATTGACGGTTATTCCTATCCGTCTGCGTTCCTGTTCTCTGCGTGGTACGATATCGGGGTAATGTCTGCGAAGTTGGCTTGCCAAAGAGGAACAATCTACGTTGAAGATACGTGCTATCTGGGATATATTGTATTCAATATACTCCATACTGTCGCAAGCGTCAATGGCATCCTTGTATTTGTAATGGGCGGCAGTAGTTTGACCTTTCTTTCCTCTAAGTTTGACATTCTTAAATTCTGTAAGATTATGTCGTTTGAGGATTAGGTCACGGTGATGAGTGGAGAGGTAAGAACTGAACGCGGAAAAGCCGACCCCGGTCTGCTCGCATATTTGTTTTATGGAAAGACCGGTCTCTACATAGAGGGTAATTGCATCGCTATACTTTTCTCTGGTTTCGTGTCTAATTCCTCGTTGCTCTTTCAATTTTTGGTTGCCAATTTTTATGCGTTACTTAATTGGGGTAGGCAATCGTCAGGTTTACAAGTTCTTAATTCCATATAAAGAAGCTAAAGAGTAAACCTCTCTTGATAAGAGCAATTAATATTGTAGGTCTATTCTATGAATGAGTCTATTAGCAGGTTGATACATTGGAATTTGCTCAACAATAGACCTGTGGAGCAAAACAAAATGAAAATCAACCTGCTTTTTTAATTCCTTTTTTGGTTACGATTATATAATTCTTCGTAAATTTGCAATGGTAATCATTTCTCTTATCAAGAGATTTTCTCATTCGCTCAACAATACCTCCTTATAGAGATTTCAATATCATACTGTTCGCCTTGTCGATGGCTACGGTATCTAACGATGCAAGGTAGATGCGTGTGGTAGCCTCCGAGTCGTGTCCCATACCCTCACTGATTACCGATAGCGGTACATTCTTGCTCTTGGCGATGCTTGCCCAAGCGTGACGGGCAACATACAGAGTGAGCGATACGGATAACCCCAACTCCTTCCCGATGATTTTCAGGCAACGGTTGATATTATGGGCTGCATAGATATATTGCG
>JBGVEC010000140.1:0-1713 GCA_045119815.1 Paludibacteraceae bacterium
GAGCGGTATTTGTATTGCTTGAAATCGTTAATATCAATCTCGCTACCCGATTGGAACATAATATAGAGCATACCCAATGAGCCTAGAATCTGGAGGGCTGGGGTCTCGCCTACAAGGTCCAAAACGGATGGACCAATCACAATGCCCGCCAAAATAAACCCCACAATACTAGGCACATGAATCTTGCGGCATAGCAATGGTACAAACCATATGATGCCGATGACCAATGTTAATGTCAATAATGCATTCATTTTCTCTAAACACTAAACTCTACACATACCTCCCCGTTATACTATCAGGATTATTACGGATGTCGTCAATAGTACCTATACCCACAACCGTACCGCCTTCGCGACCGCCGTCAGGACCCATGTCAATCAAATAATCACACGAGCGAATCACATCAGGGTTATGCTCAATGATGATGACGGTATTTCCTTTATCTACTAGCTGCCTGAGCACACCCATCAATACGCGTACATCCTCAAAGTGCAGACCCGTAGTTGGCTCGTCTAATATATACAGCGTCTTACCTGTACTGGGGCGAGCCAATTCTGTTGCAAGTTTCACGCGTTGGCTTTCGCCGCCTGATAACGTAGTGGACGATTGCCCAAGTTTGATATAACCCAAACCAACATCTTGCAAGGTCTTAATTTTCTTTAATATATATGGCTGACTCTCAAAAAACTCTACTGCCTGATTAATGGTCATGTCCAACACATCAGCAATGGATTTGCCTTTGAAACGTGCCTCCAATGTCTCTCGGTTATAGCGTTTGCCGCCACATACCTCGCATGGCACATATACATTAGGCAGAAAATTCATCTGGATGGTCTTATAGCCATTGCCGCTACATTCCTCACACCTTCCTCCTGAATTATTAAAGGAGAAGCGCCCCGCTTTCCATGAACGAATCTTACTCTCAGGCAGTTGCGCAAAGAGGTTGCGTATATCCGTAAATACACCCGTATATGTCGCTGGATTACTGCGTGGGGTACGCCCTATAGGAGATTGATCCACGCCAATCACTTTGTCGATATGCTCAATACCTTCTATGCTATCATATGCCAAAGGTTCTTGCAAACTGCGGTAGAAATGTTGACTCAAAATAGGGTAGAGGGTTTGGTTGATAAGCGTAGATTTACCACTACCACTTACACCCGTTACTGCAATCATCTTTCCTAGTGGAAAAGTTACATCTACCCCTTTGAGATTATTACCCTTGCAACCGCGAAGCGTAATGCTATTAGGCGATAAGGCGAGAGACGATGAGGCGAGAGGCAAGGTAGCGGAGAGTTCTCCTCTCAGATACTTTGCCGTCAGCGTATCGGCTTTCAGCAATTCAGCTGGCGTACCTTCAAACACAATATGACCACCCAAACGACCCGCCTTAGGACCTATGTCAATGATGTAATCTGCCTGACGCATCATATCTTCGTCGTGCTCCACTACGATCACCGAGTTGCCCATATCACGCAATTGTTTTAATGAGTCAATCAAGCGCTGATTATCACGCTGGTGCAAACCGATACTGGGCTCGTCCAAGATATAGAGCACATTCACCAATTTACTTCCCACCTGTGTTGCCAAACGAATACGCTGATTCTCTCCGCCCGAGAGACTATCGGATGAGCGAGAGAGAGACAAGTAGGATAGTCCCACACTGAGCATAAAGCCCAATCGGGAGATAATTTCTTTGATGATTGGTTCAGC
>JBGVEC010000141.1:0-8955 GCA_045119815.1 Paludibacteraceae bacterium
TAGAGGTACCAGTAGGAGCCATTCTTCTTGAGGGTGATGGTTGTAGATTCACTGAGAGTGATATTCTCTCCACTGAAGGTGGCAGTAGTAACATCAATATACTTCTTGGTAGAAGAGAAGTCAGCGCTGGCGTGGTTCTTGTCGGCATAGCCTAATACGATTTGATCGCCATCTTGTAGGGAAGCTGGATCTATGACCTTGATGAATGTCTCGGCAGACATTGTCATTGCGCCGATTGCACAAGTTAAGAGTATCAGGATCTTTTTCATGATCATTGTTTTTGTGTCGGAAGACTGATTATTGTTGGTGTCCAGAGTCGGAAGTCTGGACACTATTTTTTCTTCTCAGATAAATGGCATATCCCGCAGCAAGGAGAAGTAGAGGCAGAACAGCATCGCCTAGAGGAGTATATGGGTCCTTGGTCTCTGGTTCCTCTTCCTCTTTATCACCCTCATCCACAGCACGTTGTGGACCACTAATTCTTCGTGGATCAGACTGAGAGTTAGAACCCGGCTCTATAAATCCGGATTGACTATATTTAGAAGATGATGTAGCTATCGTATTGACCTGCATGCTTGGTACAGAGGCAAAAGAGTTACCTGACACACGCATTTGCGTGGAGGATACTTGTCTAGACATATTGGTACTTACACCTGCAGAAGACGATCCACCTCCACCTACTGATATAATGGTTTTGTTTACCGTTCTCATTGTGTAA
The DNA here is from genome assembly GCA_045119815.1 of Paludibacteraceae bacterium. GTDB lineage: Bacteria > Bacteroidota > Bacteroidia > Bacteroidales > Paludibacteraceae > Colicola. The sequence goes on from JBGVEC010000141.1 coordinate 719, forward strand.
GTAGTTGTCTGACGACTATTGGTATATGCGTAGGCACCTACCATATTAAACAACGAGAGAAGAAGTATTAACACGAAACGATTCATATTGCAAAATTGATTTTTAGCGTGACACATAATGGTTATTATTCTATCTTTCATTGTTTGATCAAGGTATAAAAGTATCTATTACTACAGAGTTTTGGTTATTTCCTATATGTAGGAGATAATAGCCTTTCTGCAATGTTAACTGTAGCAATTGCGATGCTGTATGCTGTTCAACGAGATGTCCTACTGCGTCGTAAACAGTCACGGTAGCATCACTTGGTAGATTGTCTAATCGTAGGGTATTACCCTCGCGAGACAACAAGACATCACCCACTTGGGTGTACTCAACATCGGTTGAAGTATTTGGAGCGAAAGCCACTTGCAGAGCAAAGCGTTCTGCATGAGCGCCAGTCTCTGAATAGAAGTTATAATCCATATGCAAGAGATTGGTGGTCTCGTTGCGATCATAATCTATCAAGTAGAGCGCATAGATGTCATTGCGGCTGTAGCGTTGCTCATCAAAAGCGATACTGTACATACCGTCTGTAGATACAGCATAACCAAGTGGAATAGTTTGCTTAGCCAAATCTTCGTTGATTGCCATAAAGGCTAATTTACCACTTGAAGAGATGGTGTAGAGGTTCATGTCTTGGTTATCAAACTTAGAGAGGTCTGCGTTGAACTCGTATGCTTCTGTAAATTGGTCAGCAATGAGGAGACCAGTACGATCCGAATGTTTCTCTCCAGAGAGAATGATACCTGTGGTTATCTCCTTTGTTTCCTCTTCTGAGCGACGTGCTGCAAGCGATTGTGGAGTAGCCACATTAGGCGAAGTGAAATTGATAGCGCCTCCCTGGTCTGCTTGGATAAAGAATGCAGAGAATGCAGGGATGGCGGTAGTGCTAGCCAGTTCTGCGGTGTAGTTTTGGCAGTCATTGGTGAAGACAACATAACGTTGCTCGGTGTCTGTTGGCAGCCAAGCGCCTTGCGCTTCATCCCATACCAATTTACCAAGTTTCATCACTTTATCATCTGTTGTAACGCCATAATGAGACAGGTATGGGTTGCCGAGATAGTTCCAACCATTGTCGCTATCGCGCTTACTACCATTATAAACATTGATGGTTGCAGAATGAGATTGCTGTTCGCTAATCATCATATTCGCAGCAGTCTGCTTGAGTGGCAAGCGATGAATACCGAACTTCTGACGAGTAGATTCACCTCCGTTCACTTTTACCTTTTTAGGAATACCCCAAATGGCGTAACCGGTGTTAGGATTGAGGGTTGGATTTGCTGTTTCATTACGTACAATCCAGCCAGTTCTTCCGGCAGCACGTTCAGCTCCATCATAGTACTTAAACTGGAAACTACCTGTATTATCTGGTTTTACATTTGCGCCATAGATATCAACTGGGTACTGGATGTCTGCGATATTTACAGGATATGGAACAGATAGCGGATAATAGAACTCGTTGGTCGTCAAATAATCCAGATTAATCTGTTCTGAAGTATTAGTGAGCGTACCATTGAGTTGGAGTTGTGGATAGAGGTTCTTGTACTGACGATTCTCTACTCCACCCACACGCATAGTGAGGGTGTTCGCTCCAAAACCTTTACCAGCAGGTATAATCAAAGAACCACCACCATAGATAGTCACATTGCGGAATTTATAGTAATTAGTACTAATACGTTCAGCAGTAACAGAACCTCCATTGAGGATCACCAAATCAGATATCTTAGCTATTTCCTGTCTGCGCGCAATAGTCAATTCATTTCCTCCAAGTAAAGTAGCATCATCCAAATCACCACCTACGATATAAGGAATAGGCAAGATAACTTTCTCGCTGCCGATTGTAATGCTCAATGATTGTGTTGGGTTAGTAGCCAAACCATTAGCTGCAAGCTCATAAACTGCAATATCTTTTTGTACACCATCACCTGACAATTCGGTTGTTTGCACAGCACCACCATTTACAGAAACAGAAGCTGTTTGTGCAGGATTACCATTGTACATAACAACCACACTATTCTCTTTCCACTCTACCACTTGCAACGCCGCTGGCGTGTAGCGATTTTGGATTGGCAGGAAGCGAACTTCGGTAGTAGCTTTGTTGTCGGAGTGTACACCAAAGACAGTGTTGGTAGCCACATTGAGAGTTCTGTCTGTTCTTTGAGCATTGGTTAGCGTATAAGTCTCAAGGTCAGTGGTAGTAGGTGTCCACTCGTAGAGACCAGGGTTGGTAGTAGTATGATAACCGTCGTACTGTGCATCTGTGAGTAGATAGTTTCTTGTACTACCTGCGTTGAGTGCCTTTTGTGGATTTGCATCATTTACAAATACCAGATTCTCTCCATTAGCAGTGAATCGGTCATTTGACCCCGAGCTTGCATATACTTGACGGAGTGCCCAGTCTGCATTGGCAGGAACGGAGGTAACGGTCTTTGGGTCTGCCATATTATCCACCTCTACAGGATATGCAGCAGGTGGTGTGGTAGAGTTGAGTCCTTGTGATGGGAGTGCGTACCAAACATTACCCACTTTGGCTACGATGGCAAAGGTTTCTGGTAAGCAACGACCTGTGATATTAAAGGTAGTTGTAGCAGCGTTAGAGGTAGTGAGGGTGATGGTAGCTGTCTCTTCTTGGTTTGCGGTATTTACATAAGCAGTAGGTTTGTAATGTACTTCGATATTGGATTCACCTACAGCTACATCATTCTTGGTCACAACTGTAAATGCCTCGTTATCACTTGTACCTGTGATAGATGCTGCATCAGAGTATCCCAATGTGATAGGTACATATACCTTAACAGTTTGTCCGACCGTAGAAGTAACTATTGCATCTTCAGCTTCTATCGTTCCGCAAACAAGAGAAGAGGTGTAGCGGATGGTTTTATTGGAAAAACGGTAAAGATAACCAGTTTTGCCATTAGCATCATTGTTTGAATATGTACGCCATTCTGGATAGGCCTCAGAATAACTAAAACAACGGTTATAATCTGTACTTGAAACTTTTGCAATTTTAGTATTACTATCAAAGATAATATTCATACTATACCCAGTTGCAATGGTCTCACTTAAACCTGCAGCTCTCGTTGCACCCTTCGTAATACCTGCATATTTAATCGCCTCGGCATTATACACCGTATAATATTCGCCAAATTTACTGATAGTCCAAATGATATCGTTGGTAGGTGATACTATTTTATCATTTTCAATTGTTACAGATACGTCCTTTAATGTCTTATTATCTTTAGTATCCTCTTCATAGGTATTTTGTATTGCGACATTAAACTCATCATCTACTATCACATAATCGCCACTCCAGTCAGTAAGGGCTTCGGTGACTTTTACATAGCCATTAACTGGTTCTCCACCTTCTTCTGCATAGCGATATACTGCATAGAGAATGGTAGTGTTGTTATTTGGCATAGTATATGTAGAGAAGTCCACTTTCTCATACTCCTCAGTACCATTGGTTACGGGCGCTGTTGCCCAACCATCAAACATATATTGGAATGGTTCGGAACAAGTCTCAGCCCATGGTTCCATTTCTTCAACAGATGTTCCCGCAAAGTCGGTAATTGTCTTTGTCTCTCCACAATCATTGAAGGTAAGGGTGTATTCGTTGCAAGTAACTGTAGCGGTGACATTGATTACTTGCGTAGTGATTTGTTTGCCAGAAATAGTTATTGTACCTGTCAATTGGTTGCTTGACATTGGTGGTGCAACAGCGCGTACATATACATATTTGCCATCAAGCGTACCGACATTAGTGCCCGATTGCGTTGGGGTCAAAGTTACAGAAGTAGTATATTCACCATCCCTGCTTGAGGCTATGATGAAATTACCAGAAGTAACTTCTACTGTAATATCTTTATATAAATTATAGTTGGTTTCTTTAGGGAAACTTATTCGTGCAGCACCATTGGTTGATGATGTTTCACCACACTTAACTGCAATCTCGGTCTTATCTATTGTTGCTCCTCCCCAAACAGGATCAGGCAATGCTGTACAACGAGTAATGTAGTTAGAGTATGTTGTGTAGGTAACATCTACTTGCGTTATTCGGATTTGATATGAACTTGTCGCATACATTTTCAAATCCGTAGCGTTTGTGCTTGTTGTGATTGTTTGGGTTGTACTAGATGTAGAAAGTAACCAAGGTGATGAGACTGAGTTAACTTTATATTTACTTTCAGTAATAGACACTACCGCCTTCTTGAGGGATTTACCTTCAGGTGCCACAATTTCGCAATAATTGCTTGTTCCATTAGTTATAGTAAATGTCTTAGGAGAACCAGTATATCGTTGTCCTGCTGAAATGGCTAATGATATACCTGAGTTATCATGAGTCCATTTCAGTGTACTATTTGCTGATAGACCATTTAATCCATCTGCTTCAAATGTAGCTATTTGTTCAATTTCTGATGCATACACCGCGTAGAATTTCTTATCACCATTGATTGCGCCAATTTTGCTTTGAGCTTCGGAAAGGGTTTTGAATAAGTCAGTTGGTGCAGTTGCATCGGGTTCTAGTCCAATGTTATCTGTACTCCATCCAACAAAAGCATTCACCTCGCAATCCTCGAATAAATCATCAGCAGGAGCATTTGGCAGTTCGTCAATTGTATTGCCATCCAAGACCTTACTAGTATAATGAGGAGTTTCGGTATTGTTATTTACCACCCATGTGATAGTATGAATTTTTGTCCACTTGGCATACAGATTAACACTCTCTGCTTTAATCCAATTACCACTAGCATCTAAATAGCCAGTTTTATTCTTCAGCCATTTACCCTCTGCATCTACGATTTGCAATCCTGCACCGCCTGTTTCGGTATAATAACCACCAAACTCATATCCGTCACGCGTTGGCAATTCTATTGTGACAACAGAGAAATGATTACTGTTGAATGTCACCGTTGCCTTATCAGTACCTCCTGCACCATATTGCTTTAAGAATGTGATAGTATATTGGTTTGCATTCCATTTTGCGTAGAGGGTGGTTGCAGATTCGATAGGAGTGTTGAAGTTAAATTCGGTATCTGCTTCGGTGTACCAACCAGCGAATGTGTAGCCTGTTTTTGTTGGATTGGCTGGTTTGGTTGCCTTGCCACCATGATCTAGGGTTTGAGGTGCTACATCCGTGCCACCATCGGTGTTAAAGGTGACGGTGTAAACATCTAGGGTTGTAAATTCATTAGTTAGAACAGAAGGTTTCTTACTATCGCAATAATTGTCTGCAGTAGCAGTTACATCCCATAAATAATAGGTGTTTTTGCTCAACCCTTCAATAGTGATTGTGCAGTTTGTTGTAGGTATTTCTAGATTAGTCTCACCATCTGTAACAAACACAATATATTCATCTGCCTTTGCTACGGCATCCCACGACAATACAGCAGATGTAGAAGTAATATTGGTTGCTAATAAGTTTTCTGGAGCAGCTAGTTGTTCGCAGCCTTCAATAGTGATAGTGATATTGTCTGTGATTAATTCCCCTACAATCAACAAATCTCCCGTTTCTTTGTCCCAAACGCAATAGTTTTCATCATTTCCAATCTCTGTTTCTCCCATTTTTACAGAAATTGTCTCTGGTAATTTATATCCACCATTTGCAGAGAATTCTAACAAAAGGTCTTCGCCAGTTTGATCAATTTGCGAATGGGGGGGGGCGGTTGTACAAGTCACATTCGCGAGTTCATAATCTATCCAGAACTTATTAGCAGGAAGACAAGTCTTCTTGTAGAATTTGAGGGTATTAGATTTTAACAAATTAGTATAATTTGGAAATTGTTTCCATGCCGTTTGTCCATCTTCTGTACCATGTCCTAGGTAATAAGATGTATACTCTATTGTATACATAAAACATTTATTACCATTCTCTGGACTTGTAAAAATTGTAAAAACATTATTCGTGTTATTATTTCCTATACTAATATAAGACTTTACACCATACAAATATGTATCAGTTGTGCCATAAGGTTGAAGCGTATATCCTCCTGTTACGGCTGAAATACTCCAAGTATATTTACTATAAGTAAAGTCTTGATTAATATCAATCATACCTGATGTGATAGTGATTTCTTGCGATTTAGGAGAGTTCTTAATCTTCTCTGTACCTAATGCGTAAACAGTCTTATCATTACCCATTGTGACCACTATCTCATCTTCAGGTTTAATATCTTCTATTGCGATTTCTACCCAGCGGCAGTTGGATGGGTGGACGGTGAGGGTGTAGGAGGCTGTTGCGCCTGTGTGTGTGGCAGTTTCGGTGAAAGTAGCCGTGATGGTGGTTGTGCCATCTGCTTTAAGAGTGATTTCGCCTGTATTTGCATCAATCGTTGCTACACCTGTATTTGAACTAGAGTATGTAACGCCAGTCAAATCATCAGGCGTTTTGGTCAGTATTGGGAAAGTGTTGTCTGCATCAATGGTGGCAGAATAAGTAGCCGCTGACCATGTGAGAGAGGTTGCGGTTTTCGCTACTTCCCATTTTGCGTAGAGAGTGATATCATCCGTATAATCAGTAGCACCTAACTGAGTAATCGCAGAACTAGAACAGTTTGCTGTTGTAAACCAGCCTAAGAAATTATAACCACTCTTTGTTGCACTTTTTAGAGTAGTTGCAGTACCATAGGTATGTTGAGTAGGATGATTATTCTCGTGAGTACCAGAAAAAGCAACATCTCCTTGGTCTTTGTAAGTAATCGTGTAGTCTTGAGGAGTCCAATGTGCAGTAAGGGTAGTATTGCCTGTCAGTGTATAAGGAGAAGTAACCTTTGTCGAAGCATTATACCAACCTTCAAAATCATGGCCTGTTTTATTTGGTTCTGGTAATGTTACTTGATCGCCAGAGTTTACCGTTTTAGTGTAGTTATTTCCATCTTCCTCCCATCCATCAGGTTTAGAATCAAAAGAACCACCATCAAGATCCAAAGTAATGGTTGTTTCTGTGGTGCATACTTTCTCTATCGAGCACGAACTAATACCAACTTGATTTTTTGAAGAACTAAAAGTTATTTTTACAGCATTAGTTCCTGCTGGTAGGGGGTCTTTTGATATTGTGAAATTTGTTGAAGTTACTCCTGTAGTCGTATAAGAACTTCCACCATTTGTAGAGTAATGCAACGTTATTGTTTGACTTTTATCACTCCATTTTGTACAAACCCAAGTAACGCTCGAAAGAGTATTGCCCTCCTTCATAACAAGAGAAACTTCTCCTCCTTTGGTTACAGGTTGATCTGTAATAGTATTACTTTGCTTATTCGCAGAAGCAAAAGTAACTGTTGCATCAGCATAACTTACCGTATGCGTAGTATAACCACTTCCCCATGACGAGAATCCATCGATCTTTGTAAAATCATATGTTACATTACAGTCCCCTAAATCACTAGAACCACCTCCAGAACCGCCACTGCTTGCAGCATCGTAATAAATTTTTATAGAACTTGCGCTGGTACATCTAAAAGCAGTAGAAGTCTTAATTGTAACGCTTGCGGCATTAATATCTGAAATTGTTGTTGTCCCACTAGAAGAACTTACACTACCACTAGTAGAAGTCCATGTACCGTAATAACTAGAGGTAGATCCTGACGTTACTACTATTTTCGTTATCAAATTCTCTCCAGAAACAGAAAAGGTTATGGATCCATTTGCAGATATATTGACACGATTGTCACTATAAGTGCAACTTGTTCCTTGCCAACTGATAGCACCTGCACTACCATTACTAACATTAGTGCTACTTATTGTGGTCGATTCATCTTGGGTGCTTCCATTATATGAGATATAAGAAGTACCCAACACACTTCCTACACCGAGGGTGAAGAGCACGGTTAATACCATAGCAAGGCGTTTAGGCATTGCAGTTAATTGATTGAAAAAAGAGTTAAAATTTTTCATAATAGCAAAATTTTATATGTTTCACGCAGCAGAGCTGCTGTTTAATTCTAGTGTAGGGTGTAAAGGCGTGCGTTAACCATCCCTTAACCATCCCTTAACAATCCATTGCTTATCCTCTGCTTATCTCTCGGTCTTCTTTCGGTATTCCTTCGGTATCCCTTCGGCGAAGTCACGATGAGGTCACGATGAGGTCACGATGAGGTCACGATGGAGACAGGTGGCAAGTAAAGAGCCGCGTTTTAGTGTATGGTGTAGAGTGTAAAGTGTAAAGGCGAGGACCTTCATCGCTTCGCTCTGAACCCTATGGT
>JBGVEC010000142.1:0-1578 GCA_045119815.1 Paludibacteraceae bacterium
TGATGAGTAATACTGCTAGCCTTAAGAAAGAATATGCAGAGCGCATTGCGCCTGCATTGAAAAATCAGTTCCAGTATTCTTCAACAATGCAGATTCCAGTACTCAAGAAGATCGTGATCAACATGGGCTTGGGTATGGCTCTTGCTGATAAGAAGATTATCGAAGTTGCTATCAACGAGTTGACAGCAATTACTGGTCAGAAAGCTGTAGCTACTATTTCACGTAAGGATATTGCTAACTTTAAGTTGCGTAAGAAAATGCCTATCGGTGTAATGGTAACTTTGCGTCGTGAAAGAATGTATGAATTCCTTGAAAAGTTGGTTCGCGTTGCTTTGCCACGTATCCGTGACTTTAAGGGTATCAACAGCAAGTTCGACGGTAGAGGTAATTATACTCTCGGTATTGAAGAACAGATTATTTTCCCTGAAATCAATATCGATAGCATTACAAGAATTCTCGGTATGAACATCACTTTTGTGACTTCTGCTCCAACAGATGAAGAAGGTTATGCTTTGTTGAAGGAATTCGGTTTACCATTTAAAAACTCTAAAAAAGACTAATATATTATGGCAAAAGAATCAATGAAGGCTCGTGAAGTAAAGAGAGCCAAACTTGTAGCCAAATATGCTGAAAAACGTGCTGCATTGAAGAAGATTGTTAACACAGGTGATCCTGTTGAAGCATTCGAAGCTGCTCAGAAGTTGCAGGCTATTCCTAAGAATGCTAATCCTATTCGTTTGCACAATCGTTGTAAGTTGACTGGTCGTCCAAAAGGTTATATCCGCCAATTCGGTATCTCTCGTATCCAGTTCCGCGAAATGGCCTCTAACGGTTTGATTCCAGGTGTAAAGAAAGCAAGCTGGTAAATTCATTTTATTTTTAAATATTGTCAGGGCAGTCCTGATTAATTTAATTTATTATTTATATGACAGATCCAATCGCAGATTATCTCACCAGATTGAGAAATGCAATTAGTGCAAAGCACAGAGTAGTTGAAGTGCCTGCCTCAAATTTGAAGAAGGAAATCACTAAGATCCTTTTCGACCAAGGCTACATTCTGAACTACAAGTTTGTTGAAGATGGTCCTCAGGGTACTATTAAGGTGGCTTTGAAGTATGACTCAGTAAACAAGGTTAACGCTATCAAGAAATTGATTCGTGTTTCAACTCCGGGTTTGCGTCAGTATACTGGTTACAAAGACATGCCGAGAGTAATTAACGGTTTAGGTATTGCTATAATATCTACTTCGAAAGGTGTAATGACTAACAAGCAGGCTGCTGAACTTAAGATCGGTGGTGAAGTGCTTTGTTATGTATATTAATAGGAGGATAAGCAATGTCAAGAATAGGTAAATTGCCAATTAGTATTCCTGCTGGAGTAACTGTTACTCTGAAGGATAATGTAGTTACAGTAAAGGGTCCTAAGGGTGAATTGACTCAGTTCGTTAACCCTGCTATCAATGTAGAAATTGAGGATGGCCAAGTGGTGTTGAAGGAGAATGAAAATGAATTGCTTGACAACCAAAAGCAAAGACATGCATTCCACGGTTTGTATCGTGCACTTATCAACAATATGGTA
>JBGVEC010000143.1:0-2464 GCA_045119815.1 Paludibacteraceae bacterium
AGAGATTGACGATCTTAGCACTACCTGCGAGGCAGAAAGCTATATCCGACGAATAGGAATTGACAAACCAGTATTTTGCTCTCAATGCATACCATAGTCCTTTAAATGAAGCCACAAAATAAGCTTCATAACCCAAACTACGAATATGCGCTACTGTGGATTTTTTGGTAGAAATCCAAACGAGCTTACGGTTCTTAATATGCTCATTGGCGTAGATAAACTGATATTTGGAGTTATCATTGAATCCTCCTCTATACGAACCAAAAACCAATATCTTACTTGTTCGGGGAACAAGGTAAGACAATGGGTAAACCATGTAGCAAAGGAGGTATGCGATGAATTTGGCAAACTGTTTCATTATTCACCACGCAGTTTGTGTAATGTCTCGTTGATCAGTGTGCTAGATGTACCTTTGGTATATGGGAAATACACCACTTGGGCACCTACTGCTTGGAGGTCAGCCTCAATCTTGTTCCATTTATCTGTACCCTTCCAATCATCACCCACGAACATAACATCAAAATGGTATTTCTCCCACGCTTCCATCTTGTTCATATTCTCTTGGGTGACTACTTCGTCCACATACTGAATGGCGCCAACTATCTCCTTGCGCTCCTCAAATGGAATGACCGCATGCTTGTGCTTGTAACTCACCAATTCATCCGTCGAAACGCCTACAATCAAGTAGTCGCATTGCGCCTTGGCTTTGCGAAGCAGATTGAGGTGACCTATGTGGAATAGGTCATACACGCCGGTGGTATAGCCGATGGTGATAGGCTCATACATATTGAGGAACTGCTCAAGGCAGTATAGTTGCCATTTCTGATTGCCCGTGAGTTGGGTCATGTCAATATCGCGACGAAACTCAGGGCGTTTAGGGCCGCACCAATCCTTGAAGTATGCATCCACTGGACGAGGCATTGGCACTTTGTTGGGCACAGGAATTTCTGGATACTTGATTTGCATTAACTCGCGTACCAAATATTTAGATTCTCCATTGCGTACACGAGTCAAATCTAATGGATCTGCCATGCGGAGCAGAGCATATGGATCGGTATATGGCATGTCGGCAGCCTTGAAGGCATTGTAGTAGGAACTGGATGACTCGCGACTGAACACATCGTCCATAAACTGGAGGAAGTCAATTTTCTCTCCTTGGCGATAACGTTCATACAGATACGACATGTCTACTGGCTCTCTCAATACGCGAGCAGGATCAAGGAAGGTATAGCGCTTCGCAAAATCCTCTACCGTCCAATCCTTTGATAGCAATTGATCCATTCCTCCGAAGATAAGGTCGCTACTCTCGCCCACAATCAAGCGAGTAACGCCATCGGATTTAGCCTGCATGGCTGCCTGATAAAGTTGTGGTTCGATAGAGTGAACGGGGGCGTTCTTCGAGCGCATAACGATTGGCAAATATTGCTCTACTGTATTCCAATCAATATCTACATAGTGGAGGTTTAGTCCGTAGTACTTCGCATAGTATTCTGCCCGAGCCAATTCTTCTTTTTGGTATTCGCCACCAAGAAAACGAAAAGTATAAGCATCGCATCCTGGCATGTAAGCCGCCAAAATAGCGGAGTCCATACCACCAGAAAGGCAGATACCTAACTTCTCGCCTTTGAGGGAGTCAAAGACTTTTTGGATAGCTTTGTCAATATCCTGAGCAGTATGCACATAGGTGAAATGTTCTGAATTTGGCAATGGTATATTTTCGTGATGAAGTCCTTCGTAAAAATCCATGCCTTCACGCTCTATGTAGCGGAATGCCAAATAGGAACTCATGCAGAAATTCTTGTTGTTCATTTTATATATCTTCTTTGAATGTTATTTTCTTGTTTTGTTCTTCGCCGAGGACAATGTGGATTGGGATGTGAGGCATGTGCTCATGCACGATACCACAATCGTCTGTGGCTGGCAAATGGCATGCAGCGCAAGCCTCTTTATCACAAATGTCTGCTCCAAGTGCCTTGGCATACGCCTCGGCTATTAACTCTAAGCGGAAGGCTTGGGGTGTTTGTGCACGCATAATGGTAGAGCGTTGCGGAATACGGGCCACTTTGCCATCCGCCATCTCATAGACCGTATCGGTTGAAGGGATGGCTACTGTCACCGCCTCGTATTGCTCCAAAGCCTCGCAAACACGAGCAATGATCTCTTGACTCACAAAGGGACGCGCAGCGTCGTGAAGAAGAAGGTTGGTTGTTGGTGTAGGGTGTAGAATGTAGGGTGTAAAGGCACGGATCGCATTCACACTCGACTCCCATCGCTCTTTGCCTCCAGGAATAATCTGGCGAACTTTCTGCCATGCATTAGCCAAAAGCATTTGCTCAGCATAGGCAATATAATCAGGGTGCATCACGATACACACCTCATCGATACAAGGCGATTGCTCAAAAGCATTCACAGCATGCTCCAAGACCGAGCGACCGTCTGCTAAAGGAAGCAATTGCTTTGGGAT
>JBGVEC010000144.1:0-2050 GCA_045119815.1 Paludibacteraceae bacterium
CTGAACTCGTTCTGTATGTGTAGTTTGAAATCCTTCATGGGAGTTTATTGGAGAGAGTTGAGTCGTCCGCGGTACACATCACTAAACGAAGTGGTATGAGACTGACCTCCGATGAGGTAGATACTATTTTGATTTACTATAACCGATTGATTTTGGCGACTCTCGTACTCTATAGGCAATTGGTTACATGCTGTATCTGGCACATACCAGTTCATACCTTCATCGTCGGAATAGAGAATATTGCTATTCCATTCTAAGTCATTGTCAATACCTCCAAACATCATGAGTTGTTTATTGTACTGAATGATAGACGCTCCTGTTAGGGTATGGAAGGTTGGTTGGGAAATGCTGAAGTTTTTTAGACGATATTTCTTCTCGGTAGGGATATATTCAAAGTTCCATCGGCTATTCACGGGGGCGCCATTGATGTTGCGACCGCCCACGATCATAGCACGAGGTCTTTCGCTACTGCTTTCAAAAGCAGTGGCTGCAAAATCACTAATAGGGAAACCATCTAGCATATTATTATCAATGAGAATATCTGTGCTTATCTCAATACTATCGTTTTGGATGGTTGCCAAGGCCAATTGCTTGGTCGTAGTATCTTGAACAATGCACCACACTTGGTCGTTATAAGTTAGTAGCATATTGATTGGCTCAAATGCTGCGGTACTATAATCTGTTTCAGTCCAATTGTACAAATCTGTAGAACGGAATAGTTGGCTATTGTTAATGTAGTATAATTGGTCATCTTTTTGAACGATGTCCCGAACATGACATGGGGTAGGAAGACCGTTTAGTGTCTGGTTGGATAACGTCCAGTCACTAGCGTTGTGCGATGTGTAGATTTGAGTAGAAAGACCATTGTTTACATAGAGAACAAATTGATTGTTTATGTAGAATGCCTTGGTTTCGTAATTTTGTGGTGGAAAAATGTTGTCAACTAACTTCTTCCAAACAAACAAGTCTGGATTGATTTGATGGGCATGAACCTCTATTCTATACCATCTTTCGCTAGTCATATCTGATGCGAGAACCTGCAAATATACAGGTTTCTGAGTGAGGTCAAGCGTGTCATAACCCGTACTAATGATTGTGTCATTAGGCAGGTAGAAGGTCGCAGAACCAGGTGTCGCTTTGTATGTGATGTATGTAACAACACTATCCAAGCGAGTGCCGAACTTTAGCGAGTCTTTGCAATAAATCAGTCCAGTATCGGGAAGGGTACGATGCTCAATCTTGTAGGTAGCTTGAGTAAGACCTGGATTGAGCGTATCTTCATAGAAGGTAAATGTCTGTACCCTATTTTCGTCGGATGTAGTAATGGTGGTTGGTGTCTCACAAGCAATGAGTACAATTGCTAAAGTGAGTAGTGTGAATATGAGTTGTCGCATAGTAACCAAATTTCCTGCAAAATTACTACTTTTTTTTTGATTATACAAATATAATTTGTGTAAATGAAAAAAAAATGCTACCTTTGTAGCCATAAATAAGGTGCGGTATGCTTTTTGAAACGAATATCAAAGATTTGTTGCGACTTTTACCTAGTAATAAGTTGCGATTAGCCAAAAATAAGATGCGTGAGTTGTTAGTGCAGAAGCGTCGTGTGATGCCTACATCTGAGCGCCAAATGTATTCTCAACAGATTTTAGAGCAACTTGAGCAGATGACCTGTTTTCGCGATGCGAAGACGGTGTTGTTGTATTATCCTATTCAAAATGAAGTGGATGTGCTGCCATTAGTGAAGAAATACAAGCATGAGAAGACCTTGCTTTTTCCCGCTACTCATCGCAGAAGCATGACGGTGCATCCTTATGCGGGCAACGAACATATGCATCGCGGTAAATTTGGCATTCCTGAGCCGACTACTCCAGCATATACTGGTCCTATCGACTTGGTGATTGTTCCTGCAGTTGCCTTTGACGCTAAAGGTCGTCGTTTGGGTCGTGGTGGAGGATTTTACGATCGCTTTATCAAAAAACTAACCCACACCGTTCTTGTGGGTGTGGGCTATGATTTTCAGTTGGTGGATGAGGTGCCTGCTGCACGT
>JBGVEC010000145.1:0-1886 GCA_045119815.1 Paludibacteraceae bacterium
CGGTGTCAAGACCAATATTATACGTTGCCTGCTTAAACGTGGTATCGAGATTATAAGAGTGCCGTGGAACTATGATTTCAATGAGTTGGAATATGATGGTTTGTTTATTTCTAATGGTCCGGGTAATCCTGAAAATTGCCAGATGACGGTAGATAATATTAGACGTGCGATGCTGAACGACAAACCGATTTTTGGAATTTGTATGGGAAACCAACTTCTTGCCAAAGCGAGCGGAGCCGCCATTTATAAACTAAAATATGGACATCGAAGTCATAATCAACCCGTAAGAATGGTCGGTAGTGAACGATGTTTCATCACCAGCCAGAATCACGGTTATGCAGTTGACAGCTCAACGCTAAGCGATGAATGGCTGCCACTGTTTGAGAATATGAACGATGGCTCCAATGAAGGAATTCGTCACCGCAGCAAGCCATGGTTTTCGGTACAATTCCATCCCGAAGCCTCAGCGGGCCCGACTGACACCGAATTCCTTTTTGATGAATTTATAAAATTGTTATGACGATGGCACGATACAATGTAAAGAAGGTTTTGCTTTTAGGCTCTGGCGCTCTAAAAATTGGGGAGGCTGGCGAATTTGACTATTCGGGTTCACAAGCCCTGAAGGCATTGAAGGAGGAAGGTATCGAAACGGTGCTAATCAATCCCAACATCGCTACCGTACAAACCTCGGAAGGTATAGCTGACAATGTCTATTTTTTGCCCGTAACCCCTTATTTTGTCGAGCGGGTCATCGCAAAGGAGCGACCTGACGGCATTCTGCTTTCATTTGGAGGACAGACAGCGCTTAACTGTGGCGTTGAATTATACAAAAGTGGTATTTTGGAGCGATATGACATAAAAGTATTGGGTACACCCGTGCAGGCTATAATTGACACAGAGGATAGAGAAAAATTTGTTCAACGACTTGATGAAATTGGAGTCAAGACAATCCATAGCGAAGCGGTCTGCAACATCGAACAGGCACGCCATGCCGCAACTCAGTTGGGTTATCCCGTAATCATTCGTGCAGCATACGCATTAGGAGGCCTCGGGTCTGGTTTCTGTAACGACGAACAGGAGCTGGATATCCTCTGCGAAAAAGCATTTTCGTTTTCATCTCAGGTCTTAGTGGAGAAGAGTCTAAAGGGTTGGAAAGAGATTGAATATGAAGTTGTCCGTGACCGCTATGACAACTGTATAACGGTATGTAATATGGAGAATTTTGATCCGCTTGGTATTCACACGGGTGAGTCAATCGTCATTGCTCCATCGCAGACGTTATCCAACAGCGAATATCATAAATTGCGTGAGACAGCCATCCGCATCATCCGTCATATCGGCATTGTCGGCGAGTGTAACGTTCAATATGCCCTTGATCCCGAATCGGAGGATTATCGGGTTATAGAAGTGAATGCCCGTTTAAGTCGCTCATCTGCTTTGGCGTCAAAGGCTACCGGATATCCGTTGGCTTTTGTGGCGGCAAAACTCGGCTTGGGATATGGCCTGTTTGACCTGAAGAATTCAGTAACAAAATCTACTTCTGCATTCTTTGAGCCAGCACTGGATTATGTCGTATGCAAAATACCCCGCTGGGATTTGAGCAAATTCCATGGCGTGGAACGTGAATTAGGCTCCTCGATGAAATCGGTCGGAGAGGTGATGGCGATAGGTCGAACATTTGAGGAGGCAATCCAAAAAGGATTGCGTATGATTGGACAAGGAATGCACGGCTTTGTAGAGAATAAGGAGCTGAAGATTGCGGATATTGACAAAGCACTTCGTGAGCCTACCGACAAACGTATATTCGTTATCAGTAAGGCTATGCGTGCAGGTTATACCGCCGATCTGATTCATTCATTGACCAAAATAGACAAATGGTTCTTGTA
>JBGVEC010000146.1:0-34525 GCA_045119815.1 Paludibacteraceae bacterium
GTACCTTTGCAGCCTAATTCGCGTACCGTTCATGCGTCACTTGCGAATTTGATAAAAATACATTAATGCTAGAAAGCCGCTGTATAATAACGGAATAGGTGTGGTATTTATGCTTTGCAGAACAGATCCCCCACTTTCCGCAAAAAAAGAATAAAACTGTCTGTCCAAGTTTACTTGAGCAAGCAGTTTTATTTTCTTTTTGCAAGGATGCCGTCGGCAGACTTAGGGGATTACGTAGAAATCCCCCACTTTTAGGATGCCATCGGCAGACTTATGGATTAAGTATCTTATTCAGTAATGTCAATGCTCCGCCAATAGTTTTGACTTGTTGGATGGTAGCGTAGCGGCGACCTGTTGGCTTGCCTTGGCGGTCTTTATCTTCCACCAAACGGCAGCGTTGTGGACGGGTAAGAATAAACTCTACGATCTTACCAAATACCTCCGATTGCCAATATTTGTTGTTCTTCGTCGTAAAGAACAAGGTCAGTCGCTCTTGCTTGAGCACCACTTTCTCTATACCCATTTGACAGCATAACCAACGCAAACGCACCACATTCAGTAGCTGCTCTGCCTCCTCGGGTAACTTACCAAAACGGTCTATCAACCGCTTCTGGTATGCGAGAAGTGCGTCTTCATCGCTCAAGCTATCTAATTCGCGATACAACGTGATACGCTCAGCAATATTTTCGATATACGTACTTGGAAATCCGAGTGGTAAGTCACTCTCCAATTGACTATCGTTGCACCATAGTTTAGGCGATGAGGCGAAGAGGTTATTAGGTGATGAGGCGAAGAGGCTATTAGGCGATGAGGCGATAGAGAGCTCCTCGCGAATCTCCTCTACTGCCTCGTTCAAGATACGTTGGTAGGTGTCGTATCCTAAGTCAGCAATAAATCCACTTTGTTCCGAGCCCAACATATTGCCCGCACCACGGATGTCCAAATCTTGCATGGCGAGTTGGAAGCCAGATCCCAATTCCGCAAAAGTAGTCAATGCGTCCAAACGGCGGCGTGCATCAGAAGTCAATAGTTCGCGATCGGGTGTCACGAGATAGCAATATGCCTTGCGATTGGAGCGACCTACGCGACCACGCAACTGGTGCAGGTCGGACAATCCGTAGTTTTGTGCGGAGTGTATGATGATGGTATTGACATTGCTTATATCCACGCCTGACTCGATAATAGTGGTAGCGATGAGAATGTCATAATCATAATTGATGAATGCCTCCAACGCCTCTTCCATTTCGCCTGGTGGCATTTGTCCATGGGCAATGATGGTGCGTGCTTCGGGTACCAAACGGCGTATTCTGTCCTCAATACGAGGCAACATCTCTATGCGGTTGCATACCACATATATCTGTCCGTTGCGCTGCATCTCCAGCTGGATGGCCTCTTTGATGATATCCTCGTCATCTAGGGTGATCATCTCTGTTTGCACGGGATAGCGGTTAGGTGGAGGCGTATTGATCACGCTCAAGTCACGTGCACCCAACAACGAGAACTGCAAGGTTCTTGGGATAGGAGTAGCGGTGAGCGTCAGCACATCCACGTTGGTACGAAGTGCTTTGAGTTTCTCTTTGACGGCTACGCCAAATTTCTGCTCTTCGTCGATGATGAGCAAGCCAAGATCTTTCCATTCCACTTGCTTGCCCACCAGTTTGTGTGTGCCAATGAGGATATCTATCTTGCCTTCTTTGAGGTCTTCTAGCAATTGCTTGAGAGCTTTGCCTGTCTTGCTACGGCTCAGATATTCTACACGCACAGGGAAGTCGCGAAAACGTTCCTTGAAGGTATTGTAGTGCTGCAATGCCAATACGGTTGTAGGCACCAATACTGCCACTTGCTTGCCGTCTGTAGCGGCTTTGAAGGCGGCACGCATCGCCACTTCGGTCTTACCAAAACCCACATCACCGCACACCAGTCGGTCCATAGGCATTGGGCTTTCCATATCGTGCTTGATGTCGAGGGTGGCTTTGGCTTGATCGGGTGTATCTTCGTAGAGGAAGGATGCCTCCAGCTCATGCTGCATATAGCCGTCAGGGGTGTAGGCAAAACCTTGCTGCTGTTTGCGCTTGGCGTATAGTTGTATCAGGTCGCGGGCTATATCCTTGACTTTGTCTTTGGTGCGCTCTTTCATGCGCTCCCATGCGCCCGAACCCAAACGAGAGATAGTCGGCTCGCTACCTTCGCGACCTTTGTATTTGGATATACGGTGGAGGTTGTGGATGCTCACAAAGACGGTGTCTCCACCTTTGTAGGTGAGTTTGATGGTCTCTTGCGGACGACCGTGGAAGTTGGTGGTCACTAGTCCCGCAAACTGTCCTATACCATGATCCACGTGTACTACGTAGTCACCCACTTGCAGTTGGTTGATCTCTTTGAGGGTGATGATGGCTTTGCCTCTGCGTGCGTTCTCCGAACGGAGGCTCACGCGGTGGTAACGTTCGAATATCTGATGGTCGGTGTAGCAGCATATTTTCGCACTCCGATCGATGAATCCCTCGTGTAGGGTGTGGTCGATTGCTACAAACTGGATGCCTGATTCTTTGTCCTCAAAGATGGCTTTGAGGCGGTCTGTTTGTTTGACTTGATCGGCTAGGATGTATATCTTGTACCCCTCGTTGATGTGTTGTTGGAGGTCGTCAATGAGCAGGTCAAAATTCTTGTTGAAGGTAGGTTGTGGCAGGGTGTCAAATGGCAGTTTCTCGTAGTTGTCGAAGCTTGATTTTTGGTTCAGTTCTAGGGTCGTAGCACCCGCTAACAACTCCTCCACTTCCTGAAAATTCGCTTGCGAATAATCGTTCGAGGCGCTAGCCGAGATAAGAACTTCTGAACTCCTCAACTTATACTTCATCAGCCCAAAATCATTGCTGATCCATAGCGTTTGCTGGGGTAGATATGCCAAAATAGTGGTCGAATCTTTCTCTTCGGATTGTGCACCTACGATATCCACGCTATCTACTTTGTTTTGAGAGAGTTGCGTTTCTAGTTCAAACTCACGAATGCTATCCACTTCGTCGCCAAAGAAATCTATTCGCACAGGAATATCGTGTGCAAAACTATATACATCCACGATTCCTCCGCGGACGGCAAATTGTCCTGGTTCATAGACGAAATCCACGCGTTTGAAGTCTAGGTTCAGGAGCATATTGGTGAGCATGGAGATGGGTATTTCCTCGCCTACGGAGAGGGATATTTTGTTCTTCTCCATCACTTGTGGATTGGGCACAGTTTCAGCCAATGCTTCGGGTGTGGTGACGATGATTGGTCTCGCCTTTAAACTGTAGGCAGTTTTGCTGCCGTCCTGTAGCGAAGCGTCCTCTAAACTGTGCATTGCGTTCAGCAATGCGCTTAGCACTTCGGTTCGTTGTACGGTGAGTGCTTCGTCGGTTTTTTGTCGTCTGCGGTGTGAGCAGGGGAATATATATACGTCTTTTTCGCCCATGAGTGTTTTGATGTCTGCGTACATATATTGTGCGGCATCGTTGTCGTCTAGGACGATTATCATGGGTTGTGCAGCGTTTTTGTTGGCTAGTTTCTGATGGAGTGCGGATAAGATGATGGCTTGTGCGGATGCACGCAGATCGCTGAGCAAAAAGTGTTGGTTGCGCTTTTTGTTCAATTCTTTAGCCAGGATGTCCACTTCGGGGTGTAGGGCTAATACTTCCGCTAGTTCGTTGATTTGCATAAGACGGTGCAAAGGTACAAAAAAAAATGCACAATTGCAAGAATAGTGAGTTATATCTGCAAAAATTTTGGGAAAAATTAAGAACGAAAATGAAAAATAATAGGGAGTCAGGAGGTTAGAGGGTAAGTGGCAGATTTTTCTGTAATTATTTGCTAGAATGAAAAAAAATATATACCTTTGCCAGCGAAATGAAGAAAGTAGTATTGTTGATATGGTTATGGGCTATTGGCAATGGGCTATTGGCAAATGATGATCCGTATGCTTTGCGTCAAGAAGCATTGCGGGATTTTGATCAGGGTAGAGCAGCCGAAGCCCAGAAAAAACTGATACAAGCGCATGACCTGTTTGTGAGGGCAGAGAACTGGGATATGGCCTCTATGTGCCTATACGAGCGAGCAATAGACTATATGAATATAGGCGATTGGGCAAATATGTCGCAGCAATGTGAAGAGCTGAAGTCGCTGAATGAGCAGTACCCTTCGAGTATGGTGGCATATAACTATCACTCGGTGGCCTCTGGATATTATTCGTATGTGGATAGTATAGAACTGGCGATAGCGCATGGCTGGAGAGCGATAGATGCCTTGGAACAGATAGATAATCCTTCGGCATATAATATTGTGCCTGTGTGGAGTTATTACAATATGGCCTTTTTCTATGATATGTACTTCCAGCCACCGATGGTGGATAGTGTTCGGCATTACTTGTCTCGTGCGCGCGCGTCCATAGCATATTCGCGCACGCGAAAGGACACGTTGGAGGCACTGATCAGCATTGTGGATTTGGAGGCCTGGCAGGAGTATTATGAGAAGGATTATGCGCAGGCAGAGGCGATGATGCAGGAAGTGATAGTGATGGTCGATACCGTGGCTAAGGTATCGCCTAATACTGTGATTACAGAGAGGGGGGAGGCATATAAGTTTTTGGCCATGATTTACGAGGAGCAGGGAATGTGGAATAAAGCGTTTGCTTATCAGCAGAAGTTGCTGGATAATAATGAGTTACGTTATGATGAAGATAAGCGTAGGGTACTGCAAGAAGTGCAAACACAATATGAGGTAGAGAAGCAACAACTGGAGTTGGATAAGTTGGCGGCAGAGAATCGTTCGAATAGATGGATTATGGTGGCTTTGTGGTTGCTATTGTTATTGTTGGTAATAGGTTATTGGCTATTGGTTATGGGTAGGCGGAATGCAGAGGCGAAGTTATATGAGGCAGCCTTGGAGGCAGATAATATGCGTCAGACGATTCAGTGTTTGGAGAGCCAGACAGATGTTGATCCGTTGGTGATATTGGTAGATGAATTGGTGGGACAGTTGGAAGGTGGTGCTCGACGCGATTATGTGGAGCGGACTGTGGTGCAGTTGCGTGAGTTGGATTTGGGTCATATTCAAGTGTTGTTGAGTCATGGTAAGAAGATAACGACGATGGATAAGCGATATGTTTTGTGCTTTGCAGCAGGTATGACAGTGGAAGAAATAGCAGATTTCATGTCATTGGAGCCTGCGAGTGTTTATACGGTTCGCTATCGTTTGCGAAAGAAATTTTCATTGGAATATCCTTTTCCTTACTAAAATAGGTATTTTTTTGTTCTAAATAATACCTCTAAAGTGCATTTGTCTATATTTGTCTATATGAAAATAGGCAAAAAAGCAGTACTTTTGCGGCACTATTTCCTATGTGGGGTAGTTGCACTATATGGAAAATAAAGTACTCATCATTCAAAATGCTCAGTCTCAGTTAGAGTATCAGATTCAAAGTTCGTCCTTGTGTCAGGACGAGAAGAATGGTATGTTGGCATCTATCAAAGAGGTAGATGCTAAACTGGTAGTCTCTCTTTGTGAGCAAGCTCAACCGCCATTGACCAAGGCGAATTTGTCGTATATATTTTGTTTTTTGGCAGGTATACGCGTCAAATTGATAGCTCATGTGTTCAATGTGGAGCCAGCTACGGTCTATACTTCTCGTTTTCGCTTGCGTAAACATTTTAAGTATGCAGGGATGCCTCCATTTTGAGAGAGGGATTTTTTTAGGATAGGTTAAATAATTTTAAATCTAAGTATTATGGGATTGTTTGATAAATTGCGTTCTGATGGTCAGACGTATGATGGTCAAGGTGATGCTCGTAAGGGCTTTATTGACAATGTGTTTGTGAATTTGGAGAAAGGTTGTTTGGTTCATCGTTATCCATATGACAACCTCTCTACGCATGCCAAGGTGACGGTGCAAGAGGGACAACAGATGGTGTTTATGTCGGAAGGCATGTATTCGGAGTTATTTGAGCCTGGCGGTCATGTGCTGTCCACGAATAATATTCCATTCTTGGAGAAAATCATGAGTATCCCATATGGTGGTGATACGGTATTTAAGACATCGTTGTATGTTGTCAACACCACTCGTCAGCGTTTTGCTGGTGACGAAGGAGGCTGGGGTACAGGTTTGACTATTCGTGACTACACGTTGGCAGGAACTCCTCAAGGTGTGACGATTGGTGTAGGCGCATTTGGTACGTATGAATTTCGCATTACGAATGCGATAGCGTTTATCCGTGAGTATTTGGGTACAAGCCATGAGTTGTATTTGAACGAATTTGTGGATGAGTTTACGAGTGCCGTCAGCCAGCGTGTGACGGTGGCGTTGAGCAAGTATTTTAGCCAGCAACGTGTGAGTATTACGGAGGTGAATAACTACTTGTTTGACCTGTCGGATTTTGCGAAGCGCAGTTTGAATGAGTACTTTGAAGACTATGGTGTAGAGTTGACCAAGTTTGATGTAGAGGGAATCAATCCTCATGAGGACGATCCTAACTATCAGATGGTTATCAATGCACAAGCACAAGCTGCAAGTCGTTCTATTCAAGGTTTTACATACCAACAAGAGCGTCAGTTGGATGTGATGGAGACAGCAGCAGGAAATACGGGTCCTATGGGTGGCATGATGGGTGCAGGTATGGGACTCGGTATGGGCTTCGGCATGGGTGGTGCTATGGGCGGCATGATGGGTGGTATTGCCCAAAATGCGATGAGTGCGGCTCCAACACCTCCTCCAGCACCACAAGCGGTACAGATCTATTTGTATTTGAATAATGCTCAGGCGGGTCCTTATGATATGCCTATCTTGCAGCAGTTGGTAGCGCAAGGTGTATTGCGTGGCGATACATTGGCATGGAAAGCGGGTATGCCACAATGGGCAGCAGCTAATACGATTCCAGAGTTGGCGGCATTGTTTATGCCAACTCCTCCACCAATGGGTGCTCCAACACCTCCTGTTCCACCTACAATTTGATAGCATATGAAAACAAATCCATTCTACACTTGGTTGCCAGGTCTGCTGACCATTGTGGTAACGTTGTTGGGTTTTCTGGTATTTGCGCCCGAAGAACCAGGTAAATTATTCTATGTAAACATGGTGTATCTTGTGGTACTGGAAGGATTGTTCTTTGGCTGGTTCCACATGGGTAAACTAAAGAGCGATGCGGCTCAAACGCCATATTTCAAGGTGTTTGTGGGTATGCACACGATGGGATATTTGGTAGTTTCATTGTTGTGGATGCTGATTTACTCGGTATTCTTATCGGAGAAAGTGGACATAAAAGTCTATCTGTTGGTTATCGGCATATTGTCGTTGGTGTGGATAGTACTTGCTAGTATTATAGGTAGTCAAGATACGCATTATCACGCACAGCAAACGCAGTTGGAAGATACAACGATGGATATTCGTGCGTTTCGTGATGAGCTGAAAGCATTGGCTAAAGAGCATGCAAAGCCCGAGACAGAGCGTGCGTGGAAGCAGTTGATTATGGAGGTAGAGTCGGTGGCACCTAAGCAATTTGCGTCACGGTATGCGAGTTTGCGTCAGAAAGCAGATAATTTGATAAATTCATAAAATAACTTTAAAAAACACTACAATTATGGGATTCTTAAAAGACAAATTCAAAAAAAGACGTGAGACGCATGAGAATGGTTATGTATCCTTCACGCAAGACGACTTGAAAGAGAAAATGAAAGCCAATCCTGCTAACGAGAAGGCGTATGAGTTCTTGGATGCAGCGATGTGCACAAGTAGCAATATTACTGCCATAGATGAGAAAAATCAGACAGTTAATATCGATGACGTATATCCATGCTCAGAGGCTGAGTGCGATGAGATGGATCGCCTCCTGGACCGTGCACAAGGTGAGGTGAAAGATAAGAATGACAAGTACTTCAAGGAGCGTTATGACGAGTTGCGCGATATCGTGAAGTGGTCTAGAAAGAAACACTGGACCTTTAAGTGGTCGTTGATTGCGGGATGTATTTTGTCTATCTTCATTATGTTCTATATCTCCGCAGAAGTAGCTGGAGATAGAAGAAAGATAGAGAACAAAGTTAATACTATCAAGAACTGGGAGAAACAAGATACTACCATTGCGATGGCAGATTTGAAGCTTGATTCTCTTCCTTATGATATCAAGCGCGCGAATGTGCACAAGGCACATACATTGGGTGGACTGAAATCAGGATATAACCGCTCACTAGAAGAGGTGGCTAGTTATAAAGCGCAGTTGGATACTGTTCAGAATCGTGAGCAGAAGAAATACCTCAAGGAACGTTTGAAATATCATGAAGATAGAGCTGAAAGTTACCTCAAGCAATATGAGGAGGTCAATGATATGAAGTTCAAGAAATACCGCAAGTATGTAGTGAAGAGTCTGAAAGACGAGTTGCGTGCTGCTCGCTGGTTGGATCGTATCGTATGGTTGATTTGTATCTATGTATTGCTTTTGACTCCATTCTATATCTATAGCAGCCACCAATATGGCTATTATATCACTCGCTACCGTGCAGAGAGTGCACGTTTGGATAAACTGCAAAAGATTGGATTTGCGTTTGCATCCTTCTTGCTGGGTGCTGGTTTAGCAATGGAGTTATTACCAGATACAAAGGTGAAGACCTATTACTCAGATGGTTCCACTTCCACTCACACAGAAGGTAACGCAATGAACTATATCATTATCGCTATCAAGTTAGCGTTGGTGGCAGCTGCGGCATGTGTATTCAGTTTTGTAAGTATCTTCATTATGAGTTATGTCACTATTACTGCTTTCAAGCGCAACAACGATTGGTCCAAAGTGGCAGCCGCTACGGCTGCATTGACCAGCAAGGCTACCGAAGTAGCGGGTAAGGCAGGTGAAGTAGCCAAGAAAGCCGCTACCAAGGCTGTAGAAGCAGCAAACGAGAAAATTCAACAACAAAAAGCATTGAAAGATGGCAACACTGAAGATCCTAAGATGTAAGAACTGTACGGCACCTCTGCCAGCAGGTACTACAACTTGTCCGAAATGTCATGCGGTTAACCTCGTGCAAAGCGAGGTTAACCCATTGCAATTACCAAGTAATCTTACTAACGATTATATAGAGTTCTTCAAACAGCAAACAGACGCTAATCCAAAGGATACCAATGCCTTGTTTGGTATGGGATTGGTGTATATGGGTTTGAAGAACTACGAATTGGCACAACGCAACTTTAAGTTGGCTGTTGATCAATCGCCTTTGGATGCAGACGTTTACTACTATTTCGCGCTTTCGCTGTTTGAGGGGCATAATCCAATGCACTTGAAAAACACTATCACAACGCGTATTGAGGAGTGGTTGCATACAGCTACTAACCGTCAGGCGAAACGCAAGTATCTGATTCTTCAGATGATTTTGCGTCAAGGTGCGTTTGTGGCAAATGGTCTGCAGGTCAAAGGTGAACAGCCAGTAGAGTTGTTTGAGCGTATATGCACCATGGTACCAGAAGCAGATGAGATTAAGGAGTTGGAGGAGCATATCCAAATCACGGATCAACAGACACTTGCCTGGTTGGAGCAAATCAAGAATGGTGGTTACAAACCAGCAGAAAAGCGTCCTACGGATGTAAATGAGGCATGCTTGGGTTTGGGTATGAATACTTTCTTAGTAGCCGATTCTGTATCCACGCGTGATGAGTACTATGTTTTCTCAGATAATGGTGATTTCGAAGGTGGAATTTCCGCTTTGGAAGATATTAATAAACGTGAGGAATTCTTTGATTTTCAATATCCTCCATGTGAACCAGAGTTAGAGAAAAAGCCATTCTATCCTCTTTGGCGAATGATCAAGGTGGCTATTGGCTATTTTATCCTCTGGATAATAGCACTGGTAGTGGCATCTGAAGTACCAGTTGGATTGCATACTTATAAAATTAAGAAGATAGACAAGGAAACTGTAACTGAGGTTCAGGAATTTTTTGACAACAATATAGTAATATCGTACGAACCAGCAGAAGAGGGCAAGGGCAACCAATTCGGATTGTATAAAACCCCTGCGGAAGATTTAAATACCGTATTGTGCTACGATGGTATTGAGCGCTCTTGGATGGGATTGGCTGGAGTAGGCTTGATATTGTTGCCAATTATTTTATTTGTGATTCATTTGCTTGTAATCATTGGTAGTACTGCTAAGAAGCGCCGCGAGATTGCAGAGCGAAATAATGAGATGAAGGCGTGGTTTAATATTGCGACCTTCCGTCATAAGGATCGCTCAACAAAGTATGAGTATATGGAATTCTGTCGTCACTACTTGTCGCCACAAAGTCCATGTTTGAGTACAAGTTACGACCCAGTCTCTTTAGCGCTCAAGGAGAATAATATCGATGAGAAGGACATGCGTGGTAAGATATTGTTTGTCAATTACTTTGAGGATGAAGATATGGATGGTGATCCTACGACTAGTCCTTTGATTACATTGCGTCATATCTATTATGTGATTGCTATTCCTCAGCGTGATAAGTTGGTCATGCTCAAGAACCGTTGGGATACGATGACTGACACGATGGAGTCTTGCGACTCAGAGTCTGTGTTCTATCGCAATATTTTGTCTCTCAATGTGAGTGGTGATGAGATAGAGATAGACTTGGTCGGCGGAACCAGTACAGGTATTGTATTGCCAAGTACTAAGGAAAGCATTTTCTCCTACCAGGATAGTGATCCTTCCAATAAGATGACTTACTCAGCTACTCGTACCTCAGATCCTCATGTATTTGTGAAGGCATTAGAGACCTTGATAGCAAGTCACTAAATAATCAATATTAATCATTAAAAAATCAATTAACATGAAAAAGTTTATTATCGTAGCTCTGGCAGCAACTGTAGCCTGTGGTTTAAGTTTTGCAGAAACAAACGCGAAAGAAATTCGTAAAGAGCGTTTAGAGATCAATAAGTTGGCTAAAAAAGAGTTATCAGCCAAGGTGGATAAAACCACTAAAAAGGAAGCCAAACGCCTCAAAAAAGAGGGTTGGATGGTTACCGCTGGTGCATTACCAATGGAGAAGCAATTGGAGCGTTCGTATCTAATGGAGTATGAATACAATGAGAATTTGTATCCTAAGTATATCATGGCGAATGCGCAATCAATAGCAGAGAACTATGATGCTGCCAAAGTGGCTGCTACTTCTTTGGCTATTACGAATTTGGCAGGTCAAATTCAAACTGAAGTGACAGCTCTGATTGAAAACACGGTGGCTAACAAGCAATTGTCAGCAGAAGAGGCAGCTAGTATCTCAGAGACAGTCATGAGCAGTAAGAACTTGATTAGTCAATCAATAGGTCGTACTATCGTGGTGGTAGAATGCTATCGCGTGTTAGAGAATAAGAATCGTGAGGTGATGGTGCGTTTGGCATATGATGGAGAGGCTGCTATGGATATCACCAAAAAGGTGGTTCGTGAAGAACTAGAGAAAAAAGGTCAAAAACTTCATGAACAATTAGACCAAGTACTTGGTTTCTAATGAATAGATTGTTAATAATAACACTATTTTTGTTCTCACTAGAGACATTGATTGCGCAATCCGTAATCAATGTCTCTGGTGATTATACCTATTATGCTCCAAGCAATATTTCTATTGAGCAAGCCAAGCAAATAGCCTTGGAGCGTGCTCGTTTGCAATGTCTAGCAGAAGAGTTTGGTACCGTGGTGAATCAATCTAATTCCACCCTTATTCGCACAAGTGATGAAGAAACTGAAGTCTCGCATTTTTCATTAGGCGGAACGGAGGTAAAAGGCGAATGGTTGGGCGATTGGAAGAAACCCATTTATCAAATTCGATACGACGATGCGAATGAATGTAATATTGTATACGTAAAAGTATTCGGTAAAGCACGTGCCATATTAAGTTCAAGAATCGATGTGTCCGCCAAGATCCTATGCAATGGTGTAACACCGCGTCATGAAAGGGAACAATTGTATGAAGGTGATCAGTTGTTTGTCTCATTCTTGTCCCCTGTGGCGGGTTATCTATGCATGTATCTTGTGGATGAAGAAGCGAAAGCATATTGCTTGTTACCCTATGAGTCAAGTAGTACAGGTTCGCAACCAGTAGAAGCGAATAAGCAACATGTGTTTTTCTCGAAGCAGTTGTCGAAAAATCCGGATGAGGTGGATGAATATGTGATGAGTTGTGTGCATGATGGGGAGTCGAATTTATTGTATATAATTTATTCGCCAAATCCATTTAGCAAAGCAGTGGATCATAGTACTCATGCCATGCTTCATGAACTAGACTACGAGGACTTGCAGTCATGGCTGTTGGATGTACAAACAAAAGATGCACAACTGCAAGTTATTCGCAAAAGTATAACAATCAATAAACTGGAAAAATGAATACTCAATCTTGGATATTGCTAGTATGTCTGTTATTCCTTCCCCTGTCGCACGTAGCGGCAGATAGCTCCTCTAAACAACAAAAGGTGGAGGAATCTCTTCGTTTGAAATATACCGATGTAGAATACCATCCTACGTTTGGAGGTTGGTACCTATTGAGTAGCCGTGAGAAAAGTCAAAAAACGTATTCGTTGGGGGATAGTGAAGGCCATATCGTGGTATCTGGGGCGATAGAATACCAGTTGTATGATGGTTTTATACGTTTTCGTTTTGTAGATGAAGCGCAAAAACGCTTGCATGAGCAGTGGGAGATTGAGAAGAAGGCTTATGAGGTCGCGTATGCCAAGTATAGTCAAGTAGAGGATGAATATAAACAGATATTGAAAGCGTATAATACGCAAGTGGAGGCGGTTAAACTGCGTGCGAATGAGCAATATAAGCAGGAAGTGGCAGAAGCTCAGCGTAAGGCGCAAGCCGAATACCAACGCCAGTCTAGCGATGAGGGCTTGGGTGGGCTGTTTGGTGGCGTAGTCAAAGCCATCGGTTCGGTTGTGGTACATGCTAATGCGACCGAGAAGATTAGTTATGATGCTATCTTATCGGAGATGTTGGATAAAGCGGGGCTATTGACGCCGCCAGCAAAGCCTTATAATCCTAAACCTATTCTTGCGGTTGAACCTCCTAGCGGTTACGAATGGAAGTGCTATAGTTATCAGCAGCCCTGTCCGTATAGCGAGATAGATTACGAAGCCATGATAAAAGGCGAAAGCATTGCTGATGTGAAACAAAATGGCAAATATGGACTAGTGAATGCCCAACTAGAGGAACTCATACCATGTGTGAGTAGGAATAAGATATATCAGGGGCGGTTAGCCGATAATAATGTGTTGGTAAAAGTCAATGGCAAATATGGAGTGTGCAGCGAGCGGGGAGATGTATTGGTTCGTTTTGCCTACGATTCGATTGGGTTATCGTCGGATATGTTTGTTGCGAGGCTCTCTAATGGTTCGTCGGGATTGATTGCTTATGATGGGCAAGAGTTGTTCCCTTTTGTGGCGTATGAGATCGTCGAACTGGCGCCTGGGTATATTTTGGTAAGCGATAAGCAGGACAGGTATGGGGCGATCAATTATGAGGGGAAGATGATTGTGTCGGTCAAGAATAAGCGTGAGCAAGTGGAGAAGAAAGTGGGTCTGTATGCCAAGAAATCCCCGCTGGCGGACGAGAATCTGCTTGCATTGGAGCGTGTGAAGCATGCTTATAATGCCTACTTGGCGCGTGAGGCGGAGGTAATGCTAGCCCGTGGCAAGCACACAAAGAGCCAAGAAAAGATGTTGATAGGCAGTTCGGACGTAGATATACAGATACCTGTCACCTCGAAGAAAGAGGAGAATACGTTTGTGGTTATTATTGCCAACAAAAATTATGACGAAGCGCCGAATGTGGAGTATGCACTCAACGATGGGTATATGTTCAAGGAGTATTGCCTTAAGACGCTAGGTGTGCCCGAGGGCAATATACGCCTGAAGGAAGATGCGACCTACAACCATATGCGTGAGGCGGTGAACTGGATACGCGAAATAGGCAGCAATAAGGTGTACAAGGACAAGGCGAAGTTTATTGTTTACTACTCTGGTCACGGTGTTCCAGATGAGATGAGTAGAAGTATGTATCTGCTTCCGAAGGATGGTGTGGCGATGAATATAGCGCATACAGGTTACCGCATAAGCGATTTATACGATGTGCTGGCAGAGAGCGGTGCGGAGAGCGTGGTGTTGCTAGATGCATGTTTTAGCGGCTTTGACAAGTCGGGTTTGGCATTGGCGTCCACGAAGGGTGTGGTGAAAGTGGTAAGCGGTGCACCGAAAGGCAATACGGTGGTGCTGAGCGCTTCGGCAGGCAATGAGGTAGCGCATCAATATGAGGAGAAGTCGCATGGTTTGTTTACGTACTACTTGTTAAAGAAACTACAAGAGAGTCAAGGCGATGTGACCTTAGGTGAGTTGTTTGGTTACATAGAAAAGCAAGTGGCGCGTACGTCATTGACGGTGATTAAGAAATCGCAAACGCCTTCGGTGGCAGCTGGAGCCGAAGCGCAGGCGTGGGAAGATAGGAAACTGTAAAAGAGTGTGATATGAAGAGTCGTGTAGGTGTAATTATAAGTGCATGTTTGTTTGCGGGATTTGCGTATGCTCAGCAAGATGATTACGAGGCATTTAAGCGGGAGCAAGCGCAAAAATTTGGAGTGTTTGCTACCAATCAGCAAGCTAAATACGATGCGTATCGTAGGGAGTTGAATGCGGAGTATGCTAGGTTTATGGCAGAGAGTTGGGAGAAGATGCGTGCTTTTCCCGCCGTAGAGATACCCTCAGAAAAGCGGGTGTCTCCCGTTGTGTATGAGGATACGATGGTTTCTTCGGAGTTTATATTCAATTATATACCGATTCTTTTTAATCGTGAAGTGGTGGAGATACCCGATCCTGCACCACATGCCGAACCGATAGCGCCTATTGAGGCAAAGGACATAGAACATGAGGTGGTGACGGTGGCTTATTATGGGACATTGGTGTCGGTGCCTTTTCCGATGGACGAGGTGTGGCGGGTGGATAAAATAAGCGAGAAGGAACTATCGAAATTGTGGAGTAGGTTGTCTGAGAGTAGATACGATATGACGATTCGTGGTGCGCTGGATGTGCGTGATGGGCTGGATTTGTGTGATTGGGGATATATGCAGGTGCTGGAGAGTGTATGCGAGAAGCGCTATGGAAAAGGGAATGAGGCGGTTTTGATGCAGGCATACCTGATGGCGCAATCAGGATATAAAGTGCGGTTGGCGTATGCGGGCGAGGAGTTGTATCTGCTCGTGGCGAGTGATTATAGCATAGTGTCGAAGCCTTATTTTGTGATAGATGGCGATAAGTTTTATCCGATGAATTGCACGACAAGGGAGTTGTCAATATGTAAAGCGGCGTTTGATGTAGAGAAAAAATTGTCATTGCAGATCGCCAAGGAGCAAAAATTGGCTGCCGAAGTAGGCGAAGCACGTAGTTTGAGTTCGCAGTATGGCATACGTGTTGAAGTGCAGCAAAATAGAAACTTGATGGATTTCTACGCGCAATATCCGTCGGCGTATGTGGATGGGAATTTATATACTCGTTGGGCAGTGTATGCGAATACTCCATTGGATGGCGCAATGGCTGGGAGTTTGTATCCATCGCTACGAGAAGCGATAGGAGGACTGAGCGAGCGAGATGCGGTGAATAAGTTGCTTAATTTTGTGCAAACGGCGTTTGAGTACGGCTACGATGATGAGATATGGGGTGGGGATCGGGCGTTCTTTGCCGAAGAGACGTTGTATTATCCGTATGCCGATTGCGAGGATCGGGCCGTGTTGTTTTCGCGTTTGGTGCGTGATCTTGTGGGGCTGGATGTGGTACTGTTGTACTATCCAGGACACTTGGCTGCCGCTGTGGAATTTAACGACGAGGTGTTTGGCGATTATTTGGTATATGATCAGAAGAAATACATCGTGTGCGATCCTACTTATATTGGTGCTCCTGTGGGACGGACCATGCCTAATATGAATAATCAAGAGGCACAAATAATCATCTTGTAAAACTGAAAACTGAAAGGTGAAAAGGGAAAACGGAAAGGGGAAAATCGTATTCTGTGTATTATTGTGTGTAATACTACTACTCGTTGTGGTGTGTGTCAATAGGCTGATACACAGAGAGTCTGTGGTTGTCGCAGTCGATATGCCTGTGGACGAGCATGAGACAGACGGGGTAGCGGTATATGAATCGATAGACACCTTGATGTGCGGCAAATGGCAGCATACAACCGATACGACTTGGTATCGCGTTTATACTTCCGAGCCTGCCGGAGATGGCTATTGCTGGGGGAGGGAATGGGATACTGCCGAGGATATTTATGAGGCAGATTTGATGCCCTATGGCAATGGGTGGTTTAAGTGGAAAAAAGTAGATAAAGCGGTGGTTGAATTGCAAATGACGGAGATAAATAGTACTATCATACCTTACGAGTATAAGGTGTTGAAGTTAGATATTGAGCAGTTGCAGTTTAAGGAAAATGTCTCGTCCAAAAAGCAGCACTTTCGGAAGATATAAAATCAGAAATTAACACTTTCACACTTTAACATAAAATAAAGAGTGAAGGAATTAACGAATTAAGGAATTAACGATTAAGGACTTGAACAATAAAAAGACACCCTCGTTGGGGTGTCTTTTTTGGTTTATTTTACGATCGCGAAATCAATCACTTCCTGGATGTCTTGGACGTAGTGGAAACGCAAGCCTTTGAGGTATTTGGCTGGAATATCATCCACATCCTTGCGGTTCTTTTCGCACAAGACAATGTCCACAATACCAGCACGTTTAGCGGCTAGAAGCTTCTCCTTAACTCCACCAATGGGCAGCACCTTACCGCGAAGCGTCATCTCGCCCGTCATGGCAATACGTTCGCGCACTTTCTTGCCCGTAAACGCACTCACCATAGCCGTCGTCATCGTGATACCCGCACTAGGTCCATCCTTAGGCGTAGCTCCCTCAGGCACATGCACATGGACTGACGTAGTGTCTAATTTCTTGTGCGAAATACCGAACTGCTCAGCATGCGCCTTGATATAACCCAACGCAATCGTAGCAGACTCCTTCATGACATCACCCAAGTTACCCGTGAGCGTGAGAGTAGGGGTCTTGCTAGGCGAAAGAGAGGTCTCGATGAAGAGAATCTCACCACCCACTTGCGTCCATGCCAAACCTGTGACAACACCAATGTATTTGTTGGTCTCCCACTCATCGCGCGAATAGCGTTGCTTGCCGAGATAAGCGACGAGGTCTTCCTCTGTAACCGTCACATTATATGGTTCCTCAAGCGCAATCTTAGTGACCACCTTACGGCAGACAGCAGCGATACGCTTCTCCAAGCCACGCACACCCGACTCACGCGTATAGCCGTCGATAATAGCGGAGATAATGCTTTTCTTAAACTTGAGTTGAGAGGTCTTGAGTCCGTGGTTATTGAGTTCCTTAGGGATAAGGTGACGCTTGGCGATCTCCTCTTTCTCCTCTTGCAGGTAGCCCGTCATCTCGATGAGTTCCATACGGTCAAGCAATGGGCGAGGGATCGTATCCAGGGAGTTAGCCGTAGCGATAAAGAGCACCTTGCTGAGGTCGTAGTCCACGTCGAGGTAGTTGTCGTGGAAAGTGTTATTTTGCTCAGGGTCAAGCACTTCGAGCAACGCGCTCGTAGGATCGCCCTTGTAGTCAGAACCGATCTTGTCTATCTCATCCAAGATAAAAACAGGGTTGCTGGTTTTGGCCTTGCGCAAGTTCTCAATGATACGACCAGGCATAGCGCCGATATAAGTACGGCGGTGACCGCGGATCTCGGACTCGTCGTGCAGACCACCCAAACTGATACGCGCGTACTTACGACCCAACGCCTCCGCGATAGAGCGACCGAGACTAGTCTTACCTACACCTGGAGGGCCATAAAGGCATAGGATAGGGGCTTTCATACTGTCTGGGTGCTTGCTCAAGGCTTTGATTTTGAGCACAGATAGGTACTCAATGATGCGCTCCTTGACTTTCTCCATGCCATAGTGGTCCTTGTCCAAGATCTCTTGTGCATGGCGTATATCGTAGTTGTCCTCAGAGTATTCATTCCAAGGCAATTCGAGCAGGGTATCGAGGTAGTTTTGTTGGGTAGCATACTCAGGAGCATGGGAGTTCATGCGACGCAGTTTCTTGAGTTCCTTCTCAAAGATAGCTTGCATCTTATCGCCCCAATTCTTTTGCTTGGATTGCTCAAGCATGGCGTTGGCCTGTTGCTCGTCAGAGTCGCCCAATTCCTTCTGAATAGTCTCCATTTGACGGTGCAGAAGATATTCGCGTTGCTCACGGTCAATATCCTCTTTGGTCTTATTTTGGATATCCTTGCGCATCTCCAGCATCTTGACCTCGTTATTGAGGATTTCGAGCAGGGAGAGGGCACGCTCCTTGATGGAGTCAATCTCCAGAAGTAGCTGTTTATCAGCGATTCGCACGCCAAAATTGCCGCAGATATAGTTGACGAGAGTAGGGGGATTATCAATGCTACGGAGTGTCATACCCGCTTCCGCAGGTAGGTTCTCCATGCTCTTGATGATCTTCTCAGCAACGTTCTTGAGGCTGCTTACGACAGCCACAAACTCCTTGTCGTTGCGTTTAGGGAAAGACTCAGGCAGGGTTCGTACGCGTGCTTTCATATAGGGTCGCACGCCCACGATCTCTTGTATGTGGATACGTTCCACGCCCTCAAGGATAACCATGAGGTTGCCGTCAGGCATATCTAAGGTACGCATGACACGTCCCGCTGTACCCACAGGATAGAGGTCTTCTTCGGATGGTTCTTGCACATCTTGTGCTGTTTGGCAACAGACCGCTAGCAGTTGGTTGTTCTTGAACGCAGCCGAGACAAGTTTCTTGGATTTGGGACGTCCGACCGTAACTGGCAATAACACGCCAGGAAAGAGCACCATATTGCGCAGCGGAAGTACGCCGAGAATATCGCCATCGTTGAGTTTCTTGGGCTCAATAGCATCGTCCGTATCTTCCACCAATGGTATGTATTCTACATCAGGTTGGTTTGGTGTGTCTAATAAATCATCAAAGTAGGTCATAAGTGTTATAGTTCAATGTACTATTTTACATAATCCAAATTAGCAGAATTATAATAACTGAGTAAAGACCTTAAGGACTGACCTTAAGGCCTTTACTCGTATTGGTTGTTATTCTGCTTTGAGTTCTTTCAAGTCAATCATCAACTCATCCAATTGCTTTTGATCCACCAAGCCAGGAGCACCCAACATCACATCACGACCTTGGTTGTTCTTAGGGAATGCAATACAATCGCGGATGCTATCCAAACCAGCGAACAAGCTCACGAAACGATCCAAACCATATGCCAAACCACCGTGAGGAGGCGCACCGAACTTGAAGGCGTTCATGAGGAAACCGAACTTGAGCTGTGCCTCTTCTGGTGTGAAGCCCAGGATCTCGAAAGTACGTTGTTGAAGCGCCGCATCGTGGATACGGATACTACCACCACCAACCTCTACACCGTTGATAACCATATCGTACGCGTTCGCACGTACAGCGGCTGGATTGGTGTCCATAAGAGGAATATCCTCTGGTTTAGGTGAGGTAAATGGATGGTGCATAGCCATCAAGCGTTGCTCCTCGTCGCTCCATTCGTACATTGGGAAGTCCACAATCCAAAGGCAAGAGAACTTCTTAGGATCACGCAAACCGAGTTGCTTGCCGACCTCTAGACGAAGCTCACACAATTGCTTGCGGGTCTTCATAGCATCGTCGCCAGAGAGGATGAGGATGAGGTCGCCTGGCTGAGCGTTCATGGCCTTAGCCACCTCTTGGAGTTGCTCTTGGGTGTAGAATTTATCTACGCTAGACTTGACATTGCCATCTGCCTCTACGCGTGCATAGACCATACCTTTGGCGCCAATCTGTGGGCGTTTCACGTAGTCGGTGAGGGCATCTAGTTGCTTGCGGGTGTATGTAGCGCAACCTGTAGCGCAGATACCGCCGATATAAGCCGCATTAGCAAAGACGCTGAACTTCTCCTCTTTTTGCTCCTCGATAGCGTGGAAAATATCGTGTAACTCCACGAACTCCATGCCAAAGCGTGTATCTGGCTTATCGCTACCATAGTATTTCATCGCGTCTGCCCAAGTCATACGTGGGAAGTCAGGGAGGTCAATATTGAGAATAGACTTGAATAGGTGTTTAGACATGCCTTCGAAGAGTTGGAGCACATCCTCTTGTTCTACGAACGACATCTCGCAGTCGATCTGAGTGAACTCTGGTTGGCGGTCAGCACGGAGGTCCTCGTCGCGGAAGCACTTCACGATTTGGAAGTAACGGTCAAAGCCGCTGACCATAAGGAGTTGCTTGAGGATCTGTGGCGATTGTGGCAAGGCGTAGAACTGTCCTGGGTTCATACGGCTTGGCACGATAAAGTCGCGTGCACCCTCTGGAGTTGAGTTTACTAATACGGGTGTCTCAACCTCGAGGAAACCCTTCTCGTCCAAGTAACGGCGTACCTCAAATGCCATCTTGTGGCGGAGTTCAAGGTTCTTTCTTACGCAGTTACGGCGGAGGTCTAAGTATCTATATTTCATACGAATATCATCGCCACCGTCGGTCTCGTCCTCTATAGTGAAAGGAGGAGTAACGGCTGCGTTGAGGATATTCATTTCTGCTACTTTGATTTCGATTTCTCCAGTAGGGATTTGTGCGTTTTTGCTCTGACGCTCAATGACTTCGCCAGTTACTTGGAGCACGAACTCGCGCCCTACCCCATTGGCTGCCTCTAGCAAAGCGTCTTGCTCTGCGCTGCCGTCGGATTGGAATGCGAGCTGCGTGATACCATAGCGGTCACGAAGGTCAATGAATGTCATACCGCCCATTTTGCGGATTCGTTGTGCCCATCCTGCGAGGGTCACTGTTTTGCCTGCATCGGCGAGGCGAAGCTCGCCACAAGTGTGTGATCTAAACATTTGTATATCTGTTATTTATAATTTACTATGTAAGTGCTTTCTATTTTTCCCCTACTCTCATCCGCACAAAAAGCCTGCAAAAGTAGTGAAAAATCTTGATATATGCAAGTAAAATCAGAGATTTTTGGAAATAATAGTGCGTTTTGCGGACCAACAGACCAGCTGGACCAGCAGTTTATTAAAACTCACCCGTACGCGTGGGGGTGAGTTTATAGAATTAGCTGGTCCTGTTGGTCCAGCTGGTCCACTATTCTGCCTGTTCCTTTTTCAACTGCTGATGAATTTGTGCAATCACGAATCCGCGCAGCGTTGCATAATGTTTTTCTCCTTGCTTAGGATGCTTAAATTGCTTCTCAAACAGCGGTTGCCAACACGCCACTCGTTCGGGGTCCGCAAGTTCTTGTTTGGCAAGCAGTTGCACTTCTTGAAACAGCGTGCGATTTTTCGTTGCGCCCTCCGACCATTCGCCCTTATGACAATGATAGATATACGTCTCTCCTGGACCATAGAATGGTCTGCCTTTAGCATCTTTGCCAAAGCATTTACGACGAGAAACAGTGATACGACCATCCGCGCTGTGGGATGAAAGTTTGCCTGTGAATGTCTCCACAGGAGCCATGTAAGTAGTTTTTGACATAATAGTTTAGTTTTATTAAGGTTTGTATATATTTTTTTTCTGGGATTTATATACTTGTTGACACTTGCTATCATTATCAGTTTTGTTTTGCTCTCCAAATGCGGCATAGCTGCATTTCATTAGAGCAAAAACAAACTCTTCCTTGAATTGACGATAATTGACATCCAAATTGACCAAAATTGTCTTTTAAAATAAAATCAGTGTCAACTCGTATATAGTTCCCTTTTTTCCTGCCTCCTCGCCTAATCGCCTTTCGCCTCATAGCCTACTTGTATACTACGCACTATTCACGCACAATACACGGACAATACACGCACAATAAGCGCACTATTCCTTACACTTCCGTGGAGGACCGCTATAAGTTCATTAGCACTTTTATTATCAATCTTTGTAACTCCGTTAAGGAGATTTTAGGTTTCTCTTGTATAAAATTAGACACTTCCCAAATGCGACTGCAAAGATACGAATAAATTGTCGAATTTCCAAATTTTCAGGGGGATAATTTTTGAAAAAAACATCTACTTTTCAAAACGCAATCCAATCCATTTTAATCCTCGTTACAAGGAACAACTGGAACAGTGGAACAGCTGGAACAGCAAAATTATAAATCTCGTCCGCGCGCATACGAGGACGTAAGTATGAAAACAGCTGTTCCTGCTGTTCCTCTGTTCCACCTATACTCTCTAAACAATAACACCCAAAGGTGTGTCCTCTAAACAAAAAAATGCAAAAAAGTGCATTTTTCTTGAGCTTATGACAAGTTTTGTCAGTTTGGAGCAGTACCTTTGCACCCGATTTCAGAATATTAACCCGACCAATACGCTCGGCGAAGCGGTCTAACAGCCCAAGGCGATCCAACTTCTAACAGCGTAACGGTCTAAAAAAAAGCAAAATTATGAACATCTTAACAAGCTTAGTCATCAGTTTTATTGGCGCAGTCATGATCACCATTTGCATTGACATGGTAGAGAAAATATTGAAAGAAGAAAAAAATCATTGATTTTCTTGTAAATGTCGGATATTTTTTGTACCTTTGCGGTCGCAAATCAAACACAATACCATAGCAGTACCTTAGCAGGAAAAATAAAATAATACAATATCAGACACATGGCTAAATCAACAAAAAAATCAAACGACATCACACTCCGTTCATCGGCAGCGGAGTACTTGACTTTTGTTAGTGCGATTGGCGACCAAAGCGAAAGTGTAGAACTACGCTATCAGGATGAGAATATTTGGCTTACCCAGCGACTCATGGCAGAGTTGTATGGTGTGGATGTTCGCACTATAAATGAACATATACAAAAGATATATTCAGATCATGAGTTAGAGGAAGAAGCAACCATCCGGAATTTCCGGATAGTTCAAACCGAAGGTACGCGTCAGGTGTCGCGCGATGTGAAGCACTATAGTCTGCAAATGATTATAGCTGTGGGATTTAAAGTGAATAATGAGCGCGCCGTTCAATTCCGCAAATGGGCAAATGCAGTGGTTAAAGATTATACTATCCAAGGATGGGTAATGGACTCTGAACGCCTCAAAAAGGGTGGAACAATACTCACGAAGGATTACTTTGAGAAACAACTGGAGAAAGTGCGTGAGATACGCCTTTCTGAACGTCGTTTCTACCAAAAGGTAACGGATATCTATGCCACAAGTATTGACTATGACCCAACAGCAGCTGCCACTCAACGATTCTTTGCGGCAGTGCAAAATAAATTGCACTACGCTGTACATCAACACACAGCAGCAGAATTGATTTATGAGCGTGCCGATGCCGAAAAAGAGCATATGGGCTTAACCACATGGGAAGGTGCACCAGAAGGGAAGATTCATCGTTATGATGTTGTAATAGCCAAGAACTATCTCACGCATGACGAATTGCAGATATTGGCTCGAATAGTCAATGGTTATTTAGATTTTGCGGAGATGCAAGCCATGCGCCAAATACCTATGACAATGGAAGATTGGGAAACACGTCTCAATGGATTCTTGACATTGTGGGATAGAGAGGTGTTGCAAGACGCGGGACGCATCACAGCAGAGTTAGCTAAAGTAAAAGCGGAAACAGAGTTTGAGAAATACCGCATCGTGCAAGATCGTCTGTACCAATCTGATTTCGACCATTTCATGCAATTAGAAATAGAGATAGAGAACTGATTATTAAAATCTCAAAAAAAAGTGCACCTTTGCGGTCGCAAAATAAAGGGATCGAAATCGACCCACCTTTCAATAAACAGATAGAAAACAACACACACGTAAATTCAAAATTATCATATATGCCACAAATGATCATGTTGGGCAGTGAGATGATTCGTATCAACCCTGCCAAGAACACCATTGAGTATTCCACGTCTAGCGGCCGCAGTTGGTCGAGGAGATAAAAAACATGTTTACGAATATGACCGAAAAAGAAAAAATGCTGGCAGGCGAGGTGTATGATGCTTACAACGAAGAGCTACTGCAGGAGCTGAATGCATGTAAAGATAAGATACACGAATACAACAACATCCGCCCAACGGATACGGCTATGCGTTTGGAGATGCTGAAAGATTTGTTGGGTTCATGTGACGACAGTGTGTTCATTGTGCAACCGTTTTATTGCGACTACGGCCAGCATATACATGTAGGCAAGCGTTTCTTTGCTAATTTCCATCTTACGGTTTTGGATGAGGCGCTTGTGACGATAGGCGATGATGTGTTTGTAGGTCCTAATGTGTCGATTTATACGGCATGCCATAGCACCAACCCTGTAGAGCGCAACACGCGTCAGGAGTGGGCGAAGCCAGTGACGATAGGCAACAACTGTTGGATAGGCGGTTCGGTGACAATCCTACCTGGGGTGACTATAGGAGACAACTGCACCATCGGAGCAGGATCGGTCGTAACGAAAGATATACCAGCCAACAGCATCGCTGTAGGCAATCCGTGCAAAGTAATAAAAACAATTGTATGAAGATAGAACATGTAGCATTATATTGCCTTCAACTGGAGGAGATGCGAGCGTTTTTTGTGCGCTATTTTGACGCTACGAGCAATGCTCAATACCACAACCCCCGAACGGGTCTGCGCACCTACATCCTCTCGTTTCCCGATGGCGGCGCGCGATTGGAGATTATGCAACACCCTGATATGCAAAAGTATGACCCATCTGTTCGTGCTATCGGATATACGCATTTATCTATATCGGTAGGCAGCAAAGAACAAGTTGATGCCAAATCACAGCATCTGCAAGAGGCAGGGTTTGCGGTCGTTAGCGGCCCGCGAACCACAGGCGACGGCTACTATGAGAGTTGCGTGCTTGGACCAGAGAATATACAAATAGAAATCACTATATAGAAAAAGTAACCATGGGCAAAGTAATTGACAGAGAAAAGCAGACAGTAGGCATGATGATTCGACTGTATTGTCGCAAGCATGAGGGCAACAAGGAGCTTTGCGCAGAGTGTGCCAAACTGCTGGAATATGCGGAGAAACGCTTAGATAGATGTAAGTTCGGCGAGCAGAAACCCACATGCAAGCGTTGCCCTATCCATTGCTATCAGCCTCGTATGCGAGAGCGGATGCGGCAAGTGATGCGTTGGGCAGGTCCACGCATGTTACTTTACCACCCCATCACCGCCATACGGCATATGCTGGCTTAATTCAAAATTCAAAATTCATAATTCAAAATTATCATATATGCCACAAATGATCATGTTGGGCAGTGAGATGATTCGCATCAACCCTGCCAAGAAAACCATTGAGTATTCCACTTCACAAGGTCGCAGCTGGTCCACGCGATACAGTAGTAGTTCCTGCGGCGAGTTTATCGACCTCTTGCCCTATGGTAATGAACTGCTGGCAGTTACGAGCAAAGGCATATACTACTCCACCTCGCAGGGACGCAGTTGGTCATCCAGATATACCAGCAGTTCCTGTGGTGAATTTCAGTGTTTGATGGACGGTGGCAGAGAGCTACTTGCCCAAACCTCCAAAGGCCTCTATTACAGCACCTCGCAAGGCCGCAGTTGGTCAAGAAGATGATAATCGCGCAATATTGTCGTTAAATTTTTGTTTTGCTCTCCAATGCAGTGCGCTGCATTCATTAGAGCAAAAACAAAATATGCTTCTTGATTTTTGAATATTTTTGTAGCGAAGCGTATTTTTGTTTCAAAAATTGTCATCAATTGACATCTAAATTGACAATAATTGTCGTTAATAATAAACATGGAAATAACCAACCTAAATATGATTTACTTTGACAGTGACTATATGGAAGGAGCGCACCCAGAGGTGATGCGCCGTTTGGTGGAGACAAATCTGGAGCATACAGTCGGTTATGGTTGCGACCCTTATACGCAACAAGCTAAAGAAGCCATTCGCGCGGCATGCGCCGCGCCCAATGCCTTGGTGCAATTCCTGGAGGGTGGCACACAGACCAACGCTACGGTGATTGATGCCCTACTCCGCCGTCACGAGGGCGTGTTGGCAGCCGAGACGGCACACATCAATGTGCACGAGAGTGGCGCCATTGAGCATAGCGGACACAAGGTACTGACACTGCCGACAAAGGACGGCAAACTGACTGCTGAGCAGGTAGATACCTATATCACGGATTTCTACCGCGACGAGACCTACGAACACATGGTAGCACCTGGAATGTTGTATATCACCATGCCTACGGAGTATGGCACATTGTACTCGCTCAGAGAGTTGGAGCAACTGTCAGAGGTGTGCCACAAGCACCATATTCCGCTCTATATGGATGGTGCGCGGTTGGGCTATGCGTTGGCTTCGCCTCAGTGCGATGTGACGCTGCCAGATATAGC
The DNA here is from genome assembly GCA_045119815.1 of Paludibacteraceae bacterium. Lineage (GTDB taxonomy): Bacteria > Bacteroidota > Bacteroidia > Bacteroidales > Paludibacteraceae > Colicola. The sequence goes on from JBGVEC010000146.1 coordinate 26,375, forward strand.
GCGTTTGTGCGATGCGTTCTATATAGGTGGTACGAAATGTGGCTTGCTGTTTGGCGAAGCGGTAGTGGCGGCTAATCCCGACACCCTACCCCATTTCTTCCCATTGGTGAAGCAACACGGTGCGCTCTGCGCCAAAGGCAGGATCTTGGGCGTACAGTTCTTGACGTTGTTTACGGATAATTTATATGAGCGCATTTGTCAGCATGCTGTGACACTGGCGCAGCGAATCCGCGAGGGATTTGTGAAGAAGGGCTACCGTGTGGCGATAGACTCGCCTACGAACCAGCAGTTCTTTGTGTTGCCTAATGAAGTGGTGGATAATCTGCGCGAGAAGGGTGTGTCGTTTGAAGATTGGGGCATTCGCGGCGACAAAGAGACAACCGTCCGCTTCGTCACCTCCTGGGCAACCACAGAAGAGGATGTAGAGGAGTTGGTGGAAAAATTACAATAAAATATCTTGCAAATATTAGAAAAAAATTGTACCTTTGCAGGGTGAAAAAAACTTAACACTATGATAGTAACAACTACACAATCTATTCAGGGACATGAGATCCGTGAATACAAAGGCCTTGTTTCGGGCGAAGTTATTTTTGGTTTGAACTTTGTGAAGGACATCTTCGCATCGGTTCGTGATTTTATAGGTGGTCGCAGCAATACATACGAGAAAGCGATGATAGATGGCCGCGAACAGGCGCAACGCGAGATGGAGCAACGCGCCCGTGCTATGGGTGCCAACGCCATTGTTGGCGTATCGTACGGCTACGAAACCGTCGGTCCTAATGGCTCCATGCTGCTGGTGTCTATATCTGGTACAGCGGTGGTGGTGGAGTAAGGGGAGAGAGATTGTGCCTTTGCAGGGTAAAAAGTTGGCACCTTTTTAGCAGAATTTCAAACAAATAGAACATAATAGATAAAATATACCATGGCAACAAAGAAAATTCTTGGTTTAGATTTAGGAGTAGGCTCAATTGGTTGGGCATTAATAGAAATGGAAGATGATAAGGCATCATCTATCTTGGGTATGGGTAGCCGCATTGTGCCACTCACTACCGATGACAGTACACAATTCTCCAAAGGTCAAGCTATTACCAAAAATGCAGATCGTACGGCACGCCGCACTGCTCGCAAAGGATATGACAGATATCAATTGCGTCGCGCAAAACTCACGCAAGTGCTACGCCAGCATAATATGTTGCCTGAATGCATGGATGAACATGTGATTAACCTATGGCAACTGCGTTCAGATGCCGCGACAGAGGGTAAGCAACTCACTTTGCAGCAAATAGGTCGTGTGCTATATCACATTAACCAAAAACGCGGATACAAGCATGCCAAAGCAGATGTGAGTGCAGATAGTAAACAAACCAAATATGTTGCCGCCGTCAATCAACGCTACAAAGATCTTCAAGACCTCAAACAAACGATAGGTCAGTATTTCTATCAACAATTGGTAGATACTGCCGTACAAACACCTTCAGGACCTTATTACACTTTCCGTATCAAAGACAAGGTATTCCCTCGTGCTGCTTATATGGCTGAGTTTGACCAGATTATGCAAGTACAAAAGGTATTTTATCCTGAAGTATTAACAGCAGAACTTATTAACACCCTCCGAAACGAAGTTATATTCTATCAGCGTCCTTTGAAGTCATGCAAACATTTGGTAGGTTTGTGTGAATTTGAGATGAAGGCATACACCAATAAACATACTGGTCAAGTAGTATATAGTGGACCTAAGTGTGCTCCACGCACTTCACCTTTGGCGCAATTGTGTGCAATATGGGAAGCAGTGAATAATATCACGCTTTTCAACAAACACAATGAATATCTGGATATTACGCTTGATCAACGCAAAGCGATGGTAGAGCATTTGTGCAACAATGAGAAAATGACTGCCAAAGACTTGCAAAAGATTTTAGGTATAAGTTCCAAAGAGGGTTGGTCTGTCGGAAAAGCTATTGGCAAAGGTCTCAAAGGCAATATGACACTATACCAATTGCGTAAGGCATTGGGCAAGAAGTATAGCCATCTGCTGCAATTTGATTTACAAATGAAAGATTATGTAGATGAAGCAACGGGCGAAGTAATCTCACGCATATCAGATGCAGTAGAGAAAGAACCTTTGTATCGTTTGTGGCATGTAGTATATTCAGTACAAGATCGTGAAGAACTAGGCAAAGCACTATTGAAACAATTTGGCATTGATGATAAAGAGGTAGTAGAAGCATTGTTTGAGATTGATTTTGTTAAACCTGGCTATGCTAACAAATCGCATAAGTTTATCCGCAAATTACTACCCTATTTGATGAAGGGATACAAATACAGTGAAGCATGTGAACATATCTATATAAACCATTCTAATTCAATTACAAAGGAGCAAAACGCAGAGCGAGAGTTGGTAGATAAGATACCTTTGCTACTAAAGAACGAATTACGTCAACCTATTATTGAAAAGATTCTAAATCAGATGATCAATATCGTAAATGCACTCAAAGAGCAATATGGTGATATTGATGAGGTGCGGGTAGAGTTGGCTCGCGAATTGAAGCAAAGCAAAGATGAGCGTGCAAAGGCAACGGAACGAATCAATAAGAATGAGAGAGAGAACAAAAAAATAGAGGAGCGAATCAAGGAATATGGTGTTCGTCCATCACGCGCACGCATACAGAAGTATAAGATGTGGCAAGAAACCCAGGGTTTCTGTTTCTATTGCAATACACCAGTTAATGTAAAAGAGTTTCTTGCAGGTGCAGATGTTGAAGTGGAACATATCATTCCAAAGAGTATTCTATTTGATGATAGTTTCAGCAATAAAGTTTGTGCGTGCCGCAAATGTAATCATGCCAAAGGCAATATGACTGCCCGCGATTTTATGGAAACGCGTAGTCAAGCAGAGTTAGAAGCATATTTGAGCCGTGTAAATACTGCTTTTGAGGAAGGGCATATTAGCAAAACAAAACGAGATCATCTCCTTTGGCACAGAGAGGAGATACCCCAAGACTTCATTGACCGCCAGTTACGCCAAAGTCAATATATTGCTAAGAAGGCAGTAGAAATATTGCGTAGCGCTATTCGTGATGTATATGCAACTAGCGGTAGTGTAACAGATTTCTTGCGACATATTTGGGGATATGATCAAATCTTACATCAGTTGAATTTGCCTAAATATCGCGAAGCAGATATGACAGAATGGGTTACTTATGACCATCGCGGTCAAGTACACCAAGAGGAGCGTATCAAGAATTGGAGCAAACGCATTGACCATCGCCATCACGCTATCGATGCGCTAACTATTGCACTAACCCGTCAAGGATATATCCAACGCCTCAATAATCTCAGTGCATCGCATAATGATTTGGAGGAGATAGTGCGAAAGGTGAATCCGCAAATGGATAGAAAATATTCGCTGTTAGAAAAGTACATTTACATTCAACCACACTTCAGTGTACAAGAGGTAACAAATGCTGTAGATGGTATATTAGTTTCGTTCCGTGCAGGTAAGAAAGTAACAACACCTGCCAAACGAGCTATTTATCGCAAAGGTAAGCGAATCAATGTGCAAACGGATATTCAAGTGCCACGCGGAGCATTGACAGAGGAAACGGTATATGGTAAGGTGAATGACAAATATGTAGTAAAATATCCTCTTACCCACCCAAGTATGAAAGTGGATGATATTGTTGATCCAACTATTCGTGAGATTGTGCGCGCCCGATTGGATGCTTTTGGAGGTAAGGAAAAAGATGCATTTGCCCAACCTCTCTATTCGGATACTGCGCAAAAAATGGAGATAAAGAGTGTGCGCTGCTATACAGGTCTTCAAGATAAAGCTGTGGCGGCTGTACGATTCAATGCGCAAGGTGAAGCAGTGGGATTCTCTAAGACGGGTAATAACCACCATATTGCCATCTACCAAGATAAGGACGGACAATACCAAGAGTCTGTGGTTAGCTTCTGGCAAGCCGTAGAGCGCAAACGCTATGGTTTACCTATCGTGATAGAAGACCCTAAAGCAGTATGGGATAAGGTAATGGATATGGATTTGCCACAAGAGTTTTTGGTTACATTACCCAATGATGATTGGCAATTTGTTGTTTCGCTACAAGCCAACGAAATGTTTATTCTTGGATTAGAAGATGCTGACTTTGAGATGGCTATGCAAAGCAAAGATTATCAGTTATTGAATAAACATTTGTATAGAGTACAAAAGATTCGTGGTAAAGAGTATACATTTAGGCATCATATAGAAACAACCGTTGATGACAAATATACGAATGAAAAGGGAGAGTTAAAACCTAATCCAGCATTAAGTATGCAAATGAAAAAACTAATCAGTATTCGTAGCTTTGGCGGTTGGTTTGCTCAACATCCTCATAAAGTACGCGTTAATTTATTGGGCGAAATATTAGAAGTATGATCAAACGCATTCTTGCTTTCGAAAATCCTGCCTACCTCAAACTGCGTAACCAGCAGATGGTAATAGAGATACCAGAGGTAGTATATGGCAAAGGTGTACCAGACAACCTTCGCCTAGAAGGAGTACGCACCGTGCCTATTGAGGATATTGGTGTGGTGATTTTGGATAATAAACAAATCACTATCACACAAGCACTTATGTCTGCTTTACTAGAGAACAACTGCGCCATCATCACGACCAATGACCAGCACTTGCCCATCGGTTTGTATATGCCATTGGACGGCAATCATCTGCAAAACGAGCGTTTTCGTGAGCAATTGGATGCCTCTGAGCCATTGCGCAAACAAATGTGGCAGCAGACCGTAACAAGCAAGATACTGGGGCAAGCAGCGATTCTTGAAGAACAAGGTGTAGAAAATAAGAATATGTTGGCATGGGCGAAGAGTGTACGCTCTGGAGATGTTGAAAATATGGAAGGACGCGCAGCAGCATACTACTGGCGCAATGTGTTTCATAATCACAACTTTGTTCGTGGACAAGAGGGTGACCCGCCAAACAATCTGCTCAATTATGGTTATGCCATTGTGCGAGCGATGGTGGCGCGTGCATTAGTGGGAGCAGGATTACTCCCTACTCTGGGTATTCATCACCACAATCGCTATAATGCCTATTGTTTGGCAGATGATATTATGGAACCTTATCGTCCTTTCGTAGATCAGTTGGTGATTAAAATGATACGGAAATACGAGGATATCACCAATATCACTACTGAGATGAAGCGCGATTTGTTGGGACTTGCTTATCAAGATGTAATAATTGATGGCAAACGGAGTCCAATGCAAATAGCCACAATCACGACCGCTAAGAGTGTGTACAAATGTTTTAGTGGCGAAGCACGCAAGATTATTTATCCCGATTGGTAAACGCATCTATTTAGGTGCGTTTTTTTATATGTTGAGGGCACTTATATAAATTACTTTATAGAGATTTTGAGATTTATGCGTAGTAGATAGTTGAGCGGAAGGCAGGAGCAATGTGGACATTGTGACTAATTGACAAACAACGAGATACAAGCAGAAAGTCAAAATATCATAAAAGTGCCAATAAGGTTATTAAGTGTTATAAATTTTTAAAACGGGTAATTTACATAAGTGCCCTCTAGATTTAGCGAATATAGAATTATGTGGGTGTTGGTATTCTTTGATCTGCCAACCGAAACCAAGAAAGAGCGGAAAGCGTATGCGCAATTCCGCAAAAATCTTATGGCGGATGGCTTTACTATGTTTCAGTTCTCAATCTACTTGCGCCATTGTCCGAGTGCGGAGAATGCAGATGTACATATCCAACGTGTACGGAGGATGTTACCCGAATTTGGCAAAGTTGGTATAATGAAAGTTACTGATAAGCAGTTTGGGGATATGGAACTATTTGATTGTAAACACCAAGCACTCTTGCACCAACCAGTGCAGCAATTGGAACTATTTTAGGATTTATAAAACTGATAAAAACAAAAACGCAGACGATAAAAATCGCCTGCGTTTTTTAATCATGACTTTCTTTGTAAGTCATTGACAATCATCTAAAAACACAAAGTATGTTGCTTTGTCAGGATTTCAATGAACAATTTGAAGGATATACACAACTAATATCCAAACTTAAGAATGTCCAAAAGGTTGCTTTGTCAGGATTTCAATGAACAATTCGCCTGCAAAAGTACAAAAAATATACGAATCTTACAAATTTATACGAAAAAATTTTGCTGTTTCAAGAAAAAGTAGTACCTTTGCACCAACAAATTTGAAGGATATACACAATAAGGATTATTCCGTTGTGTAAACATTCAGAGTGGCACGCAAGTGTCGCTCTTTTTTTTCTTGAAATAATTGTTGTTATTGTTGGCTACAAATTGTTGATATTGTCGTTTATATCCTCTTGGCAAGCGCAATGTTGGCGCGCGCAGAAGTTGTTTATGTTGTTGTTTAATAAAAATAATCTTTGTTTTCGCATCCTCAAGCGTGCAATAGTTGTTGAATGATATCGTTTGAGTTGTTGTTATACTCCTGCATTCAGCAGCCTCTTATTTTGTTTGGGTTGCCAATGCGCTAGCGCATTCTTCCAACCCAAACAAAATATAATCCTTGATTTTTAATTATTTTTGTAGGGCTCAAAGAGCCCGTATTTTTGTTTCAAAAAACATCCCTGAATTGACAGCAATTGTCTTTTTCATAACTCCTCTGAGCGCGAATGATGTTCTTATCTCGGCTAACGCAAGTAGTTTTGTGTATATCCAAGAGAAAACCACCACAGGAGTAGAGACAATGATTGAAAAACACCTCCTATATTCCTTATAAAAATAAGGGAAAAAGTGAACTTTCGTGTCATTTTCTTGCAAATGTGCATTTTTTGTTGTACCTTTGCACCCAAATTTAATATGGAGTATTATGTTTGATAATTTATCAGAAAGATTAGAACGATCGTTTAAGATTCTTAAGGGCGAAGGTCGTATCACCGAAATCAATATTGCGGAGACCGTCAAAGACATTCGCAAAGCATTGCTGGAAGCCGATGTCAACTACAAGACCGCCAAACAGTTCACAGACCAAGTAAAAGCCAAAGCACTCGGTCAAAATGTAATGACCGCAGTACGACCAGGGCAACTCATGGTGAAAATTACACACGATGAGTTGGCTACACTCATGGGAGGCGAAACTGCCGAAATAAACCTGAAAGGACAACCTGCCGTTATCCTCATGAGCGGTTTGCAAGGTTCGGGTAAAACAACCTTCTCTGCCAAACTCGCCAATTACCTACAAACAAAAAAGAATAAACGCGTAATGATGGTGGCGTGCGATGTGTATCGCCCTGCTGCTATTGAACAACTGCGCGTGCTCGGCGAACAAATAAACGCCAAAGTATATACCGGAGAAGGCGAAGCTAACCCCGTCATTAAAGCCGAAAAAGCCATTAAAGAAGCAAAAACCTACGGATATGATGTGGTTATTGTGGATACTGCTGGTCGTTTGGCAGTGGATGAGCAAATGATGCAAGAGATTGCCGCTATCAAACAAGCCATTAACCCACAAGAGACCTTGTTCGTGGTGGATGCCATGACTGGTCAGGATGCCGTAAATACCGCTAAAGAGTTCAACGACCGCCTTGACTTTGACGGCGTTATCCTCACCAAACTTGATGGTGATGCTCGTGGTGGTGCTGCACTTAGTATCCGCTCTGTGGTGCAAAAACCTATCAAGTTCATTGGTACAGGCGAGAAAATGGAGGCACTGGATGTCTTCCACCCTTCTCGTATGGCAGACCGTATATTGGGTATGGGTGACGTGGTATCCCTCGTGGAGCGCGCGCAAGAGCAATACGACGAGGAAGAAGCACGCCGTATTAGCAAACGTATTGCGAAGAACCAGTTTGACTTCAACGACTTCCTTTCGCAGTTGGCACAAATCAAGAAAATGGGTTCCATGAAGGACCTCATGGGCATGATCCCAGGTATGGACAAAGCCCTCAAAGGCGTTGAGGTCAGCGACGATGCCTTCAAACCTATTGAGGCCATCATCTCATCCATGACCCCAGCCGAGCGTAGCAACCCACAACTGCTCAACGGTAGCCGTAAGAACCGTATCGCCAAAGGTTCAGGCACCAGCATTGTAGAAGTAAACCGCTTCCTCAAACAGTTTGAGCAGACCAGCAAAATGATGAAGAAAATGCAACAAATGCAAGGC
>JBGVEC010000147.1:0-1559 GCA_045119815.1 Paludibacteraceae bacterium
CACGGTGATCTGTTGCTTGAGAAGTCACCTAACTATCACAGGCTAATATACACGATCCAATTCTTACTACATCACTATTCATATCGAACATCTCTCATATTGTTCAGCTTAATGATTTCGAATCAAATTGTCATATAATTCTTCAACCGTCTTCCCTAAAAGAGGGTGTCGTTTCCACGGTGCAATCTGTGCCATAGGCTTCAGCACAAAATCCCGCTTATGCATCTCAATATGCGGAATATGGAGGCGCTCGGTATCAACTACCGCATCATCATATAGCAGGATATCCAGATCCAATGTGCGAGGCCCCCAGTGGATCTCTCTCACGCGACCTGCTTCTTTCTCAATCTCGTGAAGGACATCCAACAGTTCTTCGGGCTCCAATGTAGTCTTCAATTCAAGAGCACCATTAAGGAAATCATCCTGCTCTACGCCTCCATACGGAGCGGTTACAAGATAATCGGACACTTTTTCAACTCGGCAGTCTGCTCTTTCCTTGAGCCTACCAACTGCCATATCAAGGTAGCCTTTTTTGTCTCCCATATTTGAGCCCAGTGCTATGTAAGCCGTATGCCATTTTCTGCTTATGCTTACCGATACAGAGCTTATCGGGAGTCCTATTGGTGCCCAAGGCTTTTCGATCTTTAAGTCTACCTGTTCAATATGCGTGTAGTTTGACAACAGTGCTTGAGCAAGACGCTCTGCGACCGTCTCTATCAATTTCCACGTGTGCTTAGTCATAAAATCATTGATAAAATGACAGACCTCGCCATAGTTAACCGAAAGGGACAGATCATCCGCCAAGCCTGCCTTTCGTGTACTCATATACATATCAACAGAAACCACAAATTTTTGCCCAAGGGTATTCTCTTCCGGATAAACACCGTGCTTGGCATATACTTCTAACCCTTGTATACTAATCCTATCCATCTCTACTCCTATCGGCCCATAATTGCCTCTGTCATCTGAATGACACGTTTATTTTCCTTAATGTCGTGTACTCGTACAAAAGCGCACCCTTTCAATACGCCTACTACGGTGGTAGCAAGAGTTCCCTCCACACGCTGATCTGTCGGGAGATTTAACGTTTGACCAATGACCGATTTACGTGATGTTCCAAGTAGGATCGGGAAACCTAAGCTATGGAGCACGTCCACGTGGTTGATGATTTCCAAATTCATCTGATAGGTCTTGCCAAAGCCAACTCCGGGATCCAAGATGATCTTATCATCGGAAATCCCCACATCCTTTGCAATCCGCACACATTCCTTCAAATCAGCAACGACATCATTCAAGTAGTCTTGATAGGTAGGTTCCGAGCGGTTGTGCATCAAACAACAAGCGGCACCATATTGTGCGGTCAGCTCGGCTACCTTGTGATCAAACTTAAAGCCCCAGATATCGTTAACAAGATCGGCACCTGCCTTCAAAGCAGCTTCTGTAACTTTGCCTTTATACGTATCAATAGAAACCGGAATATCAAAACGACTCTTTATCGCTTCTATGACAGGCGCGACGCGGGAGATCTCTTCGTCATCCGATATAACCGTGTGCCCCGG
>JBGVEC010000148.1:0-1874 GCA_045119815.1 Paludibacteraceae bacterium
ATCCTGTAAATAAGGTGATTGGGAACACAATCAGCAGCGTCATTATGTGAGGCGTGAGACAGAGTTCATAGTAAAAAGGCAAGGTTATATACACCAAATCATGACCCACTACAAAATTGTACAAAATAAAGTACAACACCCAGTCCAACACCATGTTGCCACCGCCACAAGCAGCATAGCGAAATAGCTGTTGAGGGATGTATCTACGAAATGGTCGATAGAAAAAATCGACTATTTTGGTGATTATTTGGGCGAATGTTTGCATTTTTGAAAAAAAAATTGTACTTTTGCAGCCGAAAATAAACTAATCGGCGTGCAAAGGTACTACAAAAAATGCAAATATGCAAAAAAAATTACCTTTAACCGAAAAATATTAACTGTTAATTATCAACTATTAACTGTCATTATGGACGACTATCATCAGCAAAATGCAACAAGTAAGAGCCAAGAAATTTTTGGGTCAGCATTTCTTGAAGGACCTGAGTGTCGCCCAACGAATAGCTGAAACCATTAGCGAGGGCCGTGTCTTAGAGATCGGTCCAGGTATGGGTGTGCTCACGCAGTATCTCCTCAAAAATCCTAATCTACAAACTACCGCTATCGAAATAGATAGGGAGAGTGTGGCGTATCTCAAAGAGTGGTACCCTGAGTTGCACCTCATTGAGGGCGACTTCCTCAAACTTGACCTCAATATCATCTACCCTGAGGGCGAGTTCTGCGTAATCGGAAACTACCCATATAATATCAGTAGTCAAATTTTCTCCAAAGTGCTTGATAATAAGGATCGTATCCCTATCTGTTCGGGTATGATTCAGAAGGAAGTAGCCGAGCGCATTGCCTCCAAACCAGGCAAGAAAGCATACGGCATTCTCAGCGTGCTGCTGCAAGCATATTACGATATAGAATATTTATTCACCGTTGACGAGCATGTGTTCAACCCTCCTCCGAAAGTCAAATCGGCGGTTATTCGCATGACTCGTAATAATCGCCAAGGATTGGGCTGCGACGAGGCGCTGTTTAAGAATATAATCAAGACAGCCTTCAACCAGCGCCGAAAGCAGATGCGCAATTCGTTGATGGGACTAGTCAGCAAGGAAAATCCTATCCTCAACGACCCTATCTTCACGAAGCGCCCCGAACAACTGAGTGTAGAGGAATTCATCTCCCTCACCCAACTAATTCAAAATTCTTAATTTATAATTCAAAATTAGTGCACCATGGCAGAACTCAAAATATTCTATAGAGACAAAGATAAACAAGACAAAATCAAGGTGGGCCGCAGCGTCAATATCCTCAGCAGTCTTGACAAATCAGACATCATTTGGATCGACCTACTTGACGTAAGCGACAAGACAGAGGGCGTACTCGAGGATTTCCTCAAAATCGACATTCAGGACGACGAAGAGATGGAAGAGATTGAGATGTCATCTCGTTATATCCAGACAGACGATTCCATCGTAGCGAACTCCAACTTCCTACGAGATAACTTTGAGATGGAACCTGTCAACTTTATTCTCAAAAATAGCATTCTAGTCACCACTCGCGACGTGGAACTCGCCAGCTTCAACGAGACAGTCAAGAAGATGCTCATGAACACCCGCAACTTCCCAACGGGCTATCACGTGCTAGTGTCACTCATGGAGACGCGTGTAGAAAAAGATGCGGATATGATTGAGGATACTACCGACCTTATCACTAAACTTTCTAGTGAAATCAACGCTACCGACCAAGTAGACGAAGAGGTACTGATCCAAATCAAGGATCTTCAGGAAAAAGTCACCATTATCCGTCAGAACATCATGGATAAACAACGTGTGATCAGCAACTTCCTCAAGTGCGATTTCTTCCCAACGGAGCTCCAACCTCGCCTCACG
>JBGVEC010000149.1:0-1611 GCA_045119815.1 Paludibacteraceae bacterium
ACGACCTGACCGTGATACTCATACACCCACGCTGTACCAAAGGTTACAATAATCGTTGATGCTTCTTGCAAGGCCCTTCTCATTACAGTTCGGCTCTCCTCACAACGCTGCAATAACTCATCTTTATCTGGATGCGAGAAACTGCCATGGTGCATCATCGAGTGCCATAAACCATTGTGGCAAACGATAGGCAAATGGTCAGAGGCTATTGGTAATAGGTTATTGGCAATAGATACAGGATTATAGAGCGTACCAAAGGGATTGATGGTCGTTTGGAAATAGTGTTCAGCAAACTTTTCGCCCACATTATCCGCAAAACATGAACCAAGCAGCAAGATTTTATCTTGGTACCCTATTTTCTTTTCTGAAGGAGCAATATCAACCGATGTATATAATTTCATCATCTTCATTCTAACGGCAAAGCAATCTCTACTCGAAATGCATCACCCTCGCTGGACTAATTTGAGTAACGATAGCCGAGGGGGCTAGCAATATTCCCCATGACACCAATATGGTTCCTACATTGAGCAAGATCCACCATCCCCAAGGGAAGGCCACGGGTACATAACTTACATAGTAAGAGGCTGACTCTAGAGGTATCATATGTGTAAAATATTGCAGCATACAAAGACCCAAACCTAGCACATTGCCAACCAACATACCCTTACCTATCAACATCAGAGCCTGATAAATAAACACTCGTCTTACAAATCTATTATCCGCTCCTAAAGCTTTCAACGTACCGACTAAGGATATGCTATCCATAATCAATATGATCAATCCTGTAATGATACTAAATCCTGATACACAAAGCATCAGAATGATAATAACCACCACATTCATATCCAACAAATCCAACCATCCGAAAATCTGCGGATTCAGTTGCTGCAAGTTTTGGGTATAAAAAGCATTTCCCTCCTTGTCTAGACGATTGGCTGTGGCAAAATAGACTGCATCCGTTGTCTCTTCCAAATGACGCAAATCATCCACAATCACCTCTATACCAGACACTTGATCTACATCCCAGTTATTCAAACGACGAACGACCTCTATTTCTCCAAGCACAAACAACTTGTCCATCTCGGTCATACAAGTATTGTACAATCCTACGATATAGAGTTTTCTCACCCGCAAATCATCTTCAATAAAATAGCACAATATCGCATCGTCTATATCCAAAGAAAGCATCGATGCCAACTCCTCAGAAAGCAACACCTCGTTCGCCGATTCAGGCTTACGTCCCTGCACTAAGTTCGCTTCAAAATAATCCCAATAATCCGTTCCTTTGAATATCACCCCATGAAACGCACTATCGGTCTTGATGATACCTGGTTTTGAAGCAAAAGTAGATACCGAATGAACATGTGGAAGAGTGCTCAATGCAGTCAACAAAGAATCCGTAACACGAATAGGCTCAAGTTCATAAGTGGAATTATTATCAAAATTCACCACCTGAATATGACTGCCAAATCCCGCTACTTTTTGCGAAATTTCATGTTTAAAACCAACCACCACACTAATCGCCACAATCATCACCATCACACCGATAATAATACCTCCTAATGCAACACGCACAGCAGGACGAGAAGAACGCTGATTATTCTCCTCTGA
>JBGVEC010000150.1:0-2126 GCA_045119815.1 Paludibacteraceae bacterium
TAGAGAAACTCAACCAATACACCGACAAGAACCACCAAGGTGCGATCGCCTTCTTGAGTCCAATCGAGTTTAGTAGCATCGAAAACCTCGTGCCTATGCTCTTTGAGGAAGGCAAGACACCCCTACTCATGGTGCTAGATGGCGTAACCGATGTGCGTAACTTCGGCGCTATTGCTCGTACCTGCGCGTGCGCAGGCGCAGATGCGCTTATCATAGGTACACACGGCAGCGTAGCCATCAATGGCGATGCAGTCAAGACTTCAGCAGGTGCGCTCTACCACCTACCCGTATGCAAAGTGGATAACTTGCAAAACTGTTTGCAATACCTGCGCGATTCTGGTTTCAATGTAGTAGCGGCTACTGAGCATGCGACTTGCGACTATACCGAAGTAGATATGACCGCACCAACCGTTATTGTGATGGGTAGCGAGGATAAAGGTATCTACGAGGCGAACCTGCGTATCTGCTCCCACCAAGTACGCATCCCAATGTCGGGTGTCATCGAGAGTCTCAATGTCAGCGTCGCTGCCGGCGTAATGCTCTACGAAGCCGTAAGACAAAGAGGAAAATAAATAATGCCCACTGATTGCACTGATTGGCACATATCATTTGAATCCGTGTAATCCGTGGGAAAAAGAAAAGACGCAAATGATTATCATTTTTGATTTAGACGGTACGCTCATCAATACTATCTCAGATTTGGGACAGGCATGTAACCATGCGTTGTCCGCATGCGGATTTCCTACCCACAAGATAGAAGACTACCCTCGCCTCGTAGGCAATGGGGTCAATAAACTCATTGAGCGTGCCCTGCCCGAGGAACATCGCAACGAAGAAACAGTACTTCGTTTGCGCGAGTACTTCGTGCCCTATTACGATGAACACAACTGCGACTTCACTCGTCCTTATGACGGTATTCCCGAACTGTTAGAAGCCCTTAGGCAAAAAGGCGATGAGGCGATGAGGCTAAAAGGCGAGCGATGGTTCCTGGCTGTAGCCTCCAACAAGTATCAAGCCGCTACCGAGAAGATTGTGGCACAACTCTTCCCAGGCATCTTTGATGTTGTACTCGGCGAACGCGTAGGCGTAGAGCGCAAACCGAACCCACAAATAGTGTATGATATTTTGGAGGCGAAAGGCGAAAGGCTAGAGGCGAAAGGCGAAGAGATACTCTACATTGGCGACTCGCTCGTGGATGCTGAGACTGCTCGCGCAGCAGGCGCTACTCTCGTGCTCTGCACCTGGGGATTCGGTACTAGAGAGCAGATGGAAGGAGCTAAACCCGATTATCTGGTGGATCATCCGTTGGAGGTGCTGAAGGCGGTTGAAGGTTTAGGAATTTAGAAGTTTAGGAGTTTAGAAGTTTAGGAGTTTAGGAGTATAAAAAAGAGCGTTAAGCTCTTTTTTTTTATTCTTGCCTATAAACCATACACCATAAACTATAAACCATACACCACACATATGGCACGCTTTTTGTTTGTAACGTTATCGACTCTCATAAGAGAGTTATAACCTAAACAAAATTACAACTATGAAAAAAATTTTCTTATTTGCAGTTGTTGCTAGCATGTTGATGAGTTGCAACAACCAGACAGCGGACAATTCTACGATTCAATCCGTTGACCTCAATCGCTACCTGGGGTATTGGTATGAACTAGCACGCTTTGACCACCCATTTGAACGTGGTCTAGAGTATGTGATGGCACATTACAGTTTGCGGGAAGATGGCAAAATTGATGTGCTCAACACCGGCATCAAAGATGGTAGAGCCGAAGATGCCAAAGGTATTGCCAAAACAACCTCTGTTCCAGGTTTGCTACGCGTTTCGTTCTTTGGCCCTTTCTACAGCGACTACCGAATTATGATGCTGGATAAAGATTACCAATTTGCTTTGGTAGGTGGCGGAAACGACAATTATCTATGGATTCTCTCACGCACTCCACAATTGGACGAAGCCACACTAGCAAGTATCCTATCCGAAGCCGATCGCCGCGGTTATGACACCACGAAACTGATCTGGGTGAAACAACCAGAGAAGTGAGTTGTTAGACCGGCTACGGTTGTTAGACCGCGATAGTCTTACGACATCAAGAAAGGGATGTGCATTAAACGCACATCCCTTTCTC
>JBGVEC010000151.1:0-1850 GCA_045119815.1 Paludibacteraceae bacterium
ACCGTGATACGCACGCCATTAGAAGTATATTGATCACCATCCACTTTAATCGTAGCAGGTGGAATAGTATATGTTCCTTCCTTCTCTGCCTTGAGCGTATAGGTATAAGTCAGCGTAAAAGATGATGTACGCTTGCCATTAACAAACGAAGTAGAAGACGATTGCGAAGTATAAGGTCCTGCAATATACTCAAAATCCGTAAACTCAGGCGCTCGCAAATCTTTCGCACGCTGGTTGACCGAATAACTCAATTGGAATGGCTTACCAGCAATGACCTGAGCGGGCGCAGAGGCTTTGAACTCTACCCCATCTGCGGCAAAAGCATGGATAGCCACCGTTAAAATAAATAGTATCGATAGTATCTTTTTCATAATCTTACCAGTTTTTCTCTACACGACGTTTTTTACCTTGCTGACGTTGAAGTTTCTCTTGTGTCTCTTGTTCATCTTGCTCTAGGGCTTGCAAAATCTGCTCAGCCGTTTCACGATCCATCTGATCTTGATTCTGCTCTTGTTGTTGATTCTGCTGTTGCTCTTGTTGCTGCTCTTGCTGTTGGGTAGAATCGTTATTCTGCTCTTGGTTTTGTTGTTGGTTTTGATTCTGCTGTTGCTGTTGTTGCTGTTGCAACTGCTGCATAGCTTTTACCAAGTTATAACGCGTATCATTATCTTTTGGATTATGGCGCAATGACTGTTGATATGCAGCCACAGACTTATCGTATTGTTGTTGCGCATACAACGCATTACCCATGTTATGATAGGTTGCTGCCAAGCGCCTATCCAATTCTGCTTTGCGTGTCTTATCATCCCCTTTGAGCAGACTTTCCGCTTTTTGGTATTGTTCCAAGGCCTCCGGATACTTCTCTTGACGAAACAGCGCATCTCCCAGATTAAAGTGTCCCTCAAAAGAGTCGTTGTTTTTGTCTAAACCACGACGATAATTCACCTCCGCTTCGGTATAATTCTCGTGCTTATATTCCTTATTTCCACGACGCAAGTCTGGACCCTCTTGCTGAGCCCATACCTGCGTAATGCAGAATAATGCGATCAATATAACTAGGATTCGATTCATCTTTCTATGCTTTTTAGTTTTCACTTTCTTTAAACAAGTCCATGCGATGGAGACGATGGTTCTTGCGACTCATGATAAAGAATTCTATCACAAGGAGCAACAATGCCAACAACACAAATGACTGATATTGTTCGTTATAATCAGCATAAACTGTTGATTCCAATTCCGCAGTAGCGATCTTCTCCAACTCTTGTTGCAGGGCACGCATCGCTGTATTAGTATTATCACAACGCACATAGATACCCTTACCCGCTTGCGCCACTTGTTGACACATTTCCTCATTGAGACGACTCACCACTACTTGCCCACTACGATCCTTAAAATAATCATTCGTACCAAGCATAGGGATAGGTGAGCCCTCTGGTTTACCAATACCCACTACAAACACTTGTATGCCCAACTCCTGCGCTTGTTTAGCCGCAACTATAGCATCATCTTCATGGTTCTCACCATCTGTAATCAAAATAATAGCACGTCCTACCTCACTCTCATTACCACCAAAGGCCGTAATGGCGGTTTGAAGTGCCGCACCTATAGCCGTACCTTGGGTAGCTATCAGATTAGGAGAAATAGTATTGAGAAACATTTTTGCCGACACATAGTCGCAGGTGATAGGCAATTGTGTAAACGCTTCTCCAGCAAATACTACCAAACCCACCTTATCGTCCACCATATTATCAATCATCTTGCTGAGCATTTGTTTAGCTCGATCCAAACGATTAGGTGCCACATCCTCAGCGAGCATAGAATTGGAAATATCCAAAGCCACCATTACCTCT
>JBGVEC010000152.1:0-2319 GCA_045119815.1 Paludibacteraceae bacterium
TTGGGATAGCGAAATTGACACCATCAGCATCAGTCATTCTGCCAAAAGTCGCAAGGGTTTTGCCCTAGGCGCAGTCATCGCCGCTGAATGGATGAAAGGCAAGACAGGTTGGCACGATTTCAGTGAGGTGATTTCTTAAAATTTGATATATTTTATCCACTCGCTATCATCTGCTTATCATCTCGGTATCTACTCGAAAAAAGTTGAGTGTTTAGAGTTGAGTGTTTAGAGGTAGAAATCTTAACAAACGGCACTTTTAAGAAGGTGTCGTTTATTGTGTATTTTTAGTCCCTAAAATATAATTTTTATATTTTTCTTGCATATGTTATTTTTTTTTCGTACCTTTGCACGTTTTTTGGAATAAAATGCATTTATGAAGACTTTTCAAGATAGAATCAAAGAAGTTACCGCTAAGGGTTGGATAGCTTGCGGTGTGTGGTGCACCATCTATATTGCGTTCGTAATTTGGGTAGCATGGGGCGATTGGGCTAGTCTCGGTTGGCTTATTTTGTTGCCAATCGTGGCGGATATGTTTACCACCAAGTATATCAACTGGAACTGGTGGAAAAAGTATAAACCTAGCGATGAGGCGAAAGGCGAGAAGTCAAATCCACATGCTAATCCTATGTTGTACACGATTTGTTCGTGGGTGGATGCTATATTGTTTGCATTAGTGGCAGTATATTTCATCAATGTGTACATTTTCCAAAACTATCAGATTCCTACTTCATCGTTGGAGAAGACGCTGCGTGTGGGCGATTTCTTGTGTGTAAATAAGATGTGCTATGGTGCTCGTGTGCCTAATACCCCACTCTCTATGCCATTGGTTCAACACACTTTCCCTTGGGGCGGAAAGAGTTATATCGAGAACCCACAATGGGAGTATAAGCGATTGAATGGTTGGGACAAAGTGGAGAAAGGCGATATTGTTGTCTTCAACTTCCCTACAGGTGACACCGTTTGCACCAAGATGCAAAACCCAGATTATTATACCCTCTGCCACTACTATGGTAAACGAACCGTAGAGAACAGAAAGGATGTGTTCGGCGAGATTGTGGTACGCCCCGTGGATAGAAGAGAGAATTATGTAAAGCGTTGCGTGGGTACTCCTGGCGACAGTTTGCAAATCGTAGATAATGTGATTTATATCGATGGTGTGGCAGAACCAAAACACCCATACTTGCAGTACAATTACATCGTTAAAACTGATGGTTATGTTTTGGGCAATAGTTATCTAACCAAACTCGGCATATCCAAAGAAGATCGCACTAAGTTAGCGGAAGGAGTATATCATCTTCCTTTGACGGCAGAGATGAAGGCAGAATTGGAGAAGAACACTCACATACTGAGCATCGAAATTGAGCCAGAGGAAAATGGTGGCGAGGTTTATCCGTTGGGACATAATAGTTGGACTCGCGATAACTATGGTCCAATTTACATTCCTGCCAAGGGAGATACGGTAATGATTACTGAGGAGAATTTCTGGGTGTACAAGCGCATCGCAGATGCTTATGAGTTCAAACCAATGAAAGTGGGCGAACCATATGTATTCGAGATGGATTACTACTGGATGATGGGTGACAACCGCCATAAATCTGCAGATAGTCGTTATTGGGGATTTGTGCCAGAAGATCACGTAGTGGGACGTCCGATGTTTGTATGGTTGAGCATTGAGAAAGACAACGCTTGGGGTAAAGGTCATATCCGTTGGAAGCGAATTGGCTTAAGCAATTTTGAATGATCATCTTGCCGACGACATATTTGGGTAGTGTGGATTGGTACAAACAGTATTTGACCACTCCAACACAGGTGCAGATAGAGGTGATGGAGAGTTTTCCCAAACAAACCTATCGTAATCGTTGCACTATAACCACCCCGAATGGTCCGCTAACCTTAAGCGTACCTGTGAAGCGAGCTGATAGCAAACAGTTGACTAGGGATGTGGAGATCAGTTATCAGCAGAAATGGCAACATCAACATTGGATAGCCCTTATGAGTGCGTATAAACGCACACCATACTTTGACTATTACGCGGATTTCTTTCGTCCGTTTTACGAAAAGGAGACCAAGTTTTTGGTAGATTTGAACGAGGGTTTGCATGATGTGATTATTCGTCTGCTGACAAATAATGTGGCGATGGGCAATGGGATATTGGCAATTGGAGAGAACAGAACATCTGATTGGCAAGGATTGGATTTAGAACCATGCTTTGGCAATGGGCAAAGTATATTAGACATGCTATTTGAATACGGTCCAGAGACCGTGATTAAGATATGATAGATTGGAGTAAACTGACATTTCACTATACAGAAACGGACT
>JBGVEC010000153.1:0-1970 GCA_045119815.1 Paludibacteraceae bacterium
GACCAATTGCACAGGCACTACTGCTTTTACCATGACCAACAATGAGGTTCTTGTTATTCCAATGGAGGGTTGTGAGTCATTCCCTATCGTGATTACAATGGAGAGCGGCCGTGTATTCAGCGCCAACATCAGCCTTGCTAATGTTGACAACAAGTTAGAAGGTGGCACCCAGTACACCATCAAGCTCCAGATCGGTCATGATACTGTGACAATGGGTGACATCAGTGCTGCATCATGGGGAACACCTGTTGATGGCGGTGACCTTGAAACAGAATAGTAATTCAAGAGCAAAGAGCAAAGATGAAAGAGCAAAGATATGATAATAGTGTGACAAGGCAGAAGAGTAAAGCTTTTGCTGTGCGCATCATAAAGTTTGCAAAGTTCTTGCAAGATGAGAAGAAAGATTATATCATCAGCAAGCAGATCTTTCGTAGTGGCACAAGTATCGGAGCAAATGTCCGTGAAAGCTACAATGCTCAAAGTAAGGCTGACTTCATCAATTAAGTTGCACATTGCACTGAAAGAAGCCGATGAAACTGCCTACTGGCTCGAACTCTTGGTTGAGAGCGAAATCATAGATAATCAACAATTCGATTCACTCTATAATGATTTAAAAGAAATACTTGCTCTTTTGACAGCAAGCATTAAAACATCTAAAAAAAATATTGAAAATGAAAAGAAATAATATAACAAAGAAGCAGCGGAGTAACTTCTTCTCTTTACTCTTTGCTCTTTCATCTTTGCTCTTTGTTTCTTGCGAACAAGTCGAAGACTTTTCACAAGAAACAGATGGCGACGCTGTCAAGGTCGTAGCATCGATCAACAAGATGCAGACCCGTGTGGCATACGAAGACGATGGTGCTACCAATTTTATCTACGGCGACGAGATCTGCGTGCAGAACATTTTGCGTGATAAGAAGAATATCGCTACCTATACCTTTGATGGAAGCACTTGGACCACTACCGATGCTCTCGTATGGAATGGCGGTACAGCAGAGAACCAATTCCAGGCATGGTATCCTGCTACGGCATCGTTCGACAAGTTCACTTTGCCCACAGATCAGAATTCTATAGAAGAGTTACCAGCTGCCGACTGGATGACAGCTTCCACCAGCGCAATGGTGAAGCCAGCTGACAAGACCATCAATCTTGCGTTTGAGCACAAGCTGGCAAAGATTACGGTTCAGGTTACGGAGTTCACTTCGCAGTTTGGCGATGATCCACACCTTATGGCTGCTACCATCTATTCTCTCAGCGATGAGTACGTTACTGTCAACGGAGGTATCCGACCTGTTCTTGGAGGTAATGCTGCAACAGCTATCGTTTGCCCAGGCAGATATGCTGTTGATACAAACTTGATGGAGGTAACAATATCCGACGACGGCCGTCAGACCTTTCTGAATGTACCTGCCAACGCCTTCTTGACGGATACCGGTCTTGAAGCAGGCAAGCATTACAAATTCTCGTTGAAAGTTGGTAAAGATGCCATTTCTATCACTAAAGTGCTCGTTGAACCTTGGACAACAAAGGAGATCGACGGCGGTGTGGCAGAGGAGGTAAAACTTCCCGCTGTTATTGACGGTAATACAACAGCCGAAACTCTTCAGTACGCTATTTCTGAAAAGCTTGTAGCAGGCCATACTGACATCCGAATCACCCTTGCCGAAGATGCTGATGCAACGATGTTCTCAGCCATTACAGCAGCCCTCGCAGCTGACGATATTGCAGAAGGAAGCATAGACCTGACTATCAGCGGTGCAAAGACAATTCCAGACTATGGATTCATGGATATGGAAGATTATTGGGAGAATAATGAAAAAAATATCGCTGGTGACAAACTCAAGAGTCTGACGCTTACCGATGTGGAAACAATCGGAGAATATGCTTTCTCTGCTTGTACATATTTGGAGTCCGTCAATATGCCTCAGGTGGTTACAGTTGGCGAATGTGCATTTAATGAGTGGAAAAAA
>JBGVEC010000154.1:0-7768 GCA_045119815.1 Paludibacteraceae bacterium
CTATCAAATCCAACGAACGTAGCAGAAGTCCATACGGTGTGGTAAGAGGTCGTTCTTAGGATACATACGCAAGCCGAACTTCATACCACCAGCGTAGTCCAAACGATAGTCCACCTCGTAGAACAAGTGGCTTCCCTCTGCTTTCACGAGGTTCAATTGCTTAACCTCATAGAGCTTATCGTTGTTGTGAGTAGATGTGCGGATTGCCACCAACTCTACACCGATACCCTTATCGTTCAAGCCCTTGGTATCCAACTCTACTGCCACCTTACACTTGCCACCTACGTTAGCAGGCAACTCAGTTGGCTCGAAGATAGAGCTTACTACCTCGATGTTATCCCAGTGAGCTACCATATTTTGCTTCCAAGCCACGATATCCTTAGCAATCTTGTAGTTGTCTGCACCGAGCAATGCGTGACGCTTAGCGAGTTTATTATAGAACTTCTCAAAGTAGTCATCCATCATACGCTTGGTTGTGAAGCGTGGGGTGATCTTAGTCACAGAGTTCTTGATAGTTTGAATCCATGCTGGAGAATAGCCCTTGCTGTTCTTAGCGTAGTACATAGGGATAATCTCGCTCTCAAGCATTTGGTAAATAGTAGCCGCATCCAATTGGTCTTGGTGAGCTTGGTTCTCGTAGGTACGCTTGTCAGTCAATGCCCAACCAGCACCCTCTACGTAACCCTCTTTCCACCAACCATCGAGCACAGAGAAGTTCAATACACCGTTCATTTGTGCCTTCTCACCAGATGTACCAGATGCCTCCAATGGGCGAGTAGGAGTGTTCAACCAGATATCTACACCAGAGATGAGGCGCTTAGCGAGGCGCATATCGTAGTTCTCAAGGAAAATAATCTTACCAAGGAACTGTGGCATACGGCTAATCTCGATGATACGCTTGATGAGGCCTTGACCACCACCATCAGCTGGGTGAGCCTTACCAGTAAAGAGGAATTGTACTGGACGGCTAGGATTGTTCACGAGTTTATCCAAACGCTCCAAGTCGGTGAAGAGCAAGTGAGCACGTTTGTATGTTGCGAAACGACGACCGAAACCGATGATAAGGTTATCAGCGTTCATCTCGTTCAATGCGCGAACGATACGAGCAGGATCACCTTGAGACTTCATCCAGTTCTCACGGAATTGCTCCTTCAAATAGTCGATAAGTTTCTTCTTGAGGCTCATACGAGTAGCCCAGATCTTCTCCTCTGGCATATCGTTGTATGGCGCCCACATAGCGAGGTTAGATTGATCTTTGATCCACTCTTTTGGGAAGATCTCTTTGTAGATAGCTTTCCACTCGCTAGCAGCCCAAGTAGGCATGTGTACACCGTTGGTCACGTAATCTACGTGCAACTCCTCCTCGAAGTAACCTGGCCATACAGGAGCGAACATTTTCTTGCTCACTTCGCCGTGCAACCAGCTCACACCGTTAGCCTCTTGGCAGGTATTGAGTGCAAATACAGACATAGAGAACTTCTCGGTGTTGTCAGCAGGATTTTGACGACCCATACCGATGAGGTCAGCCCACTCGATACCCAAACGTGCTGGGAACATATTCATATACTTGTAGAAGAGACCCTCCTCAAAGTAGTCGTGACCAGCAGGTACTGGAGTGTGGCAAGTGTAGAGACCGCTTGCGCGAACAACCTCAAGCGCTTGTTGGAAGTTCAAGCCCTCTTTCTCTACGAGGTCAAGCATACGTTGGAGACCCATGAATGCAGCGTGACCCTCGTTGCAGTGGTAAACATCCTTCTTGATACCCAATTTGTTGAGGGCGAGTGTACCACCCATACCGAGCATAATTTCTTGTTTGATACGGTTCTCCCAATCGCCACCATAGAGTTGGTGAGTGATTTGGCGATCCCACTCGGAGTTCATTTCGTTGTCGGTATCGAGCAAATAGAGGTTGATACGACCTACAGCCACCTTCCAGAGGTAAGCTTTCACAGTACGTTCTGGGTAAGGAACCTCAATAATCATTGGGGTGCCGTCTGCCTCCATCACTTGTGAGATAGGAAGGTTAGAGAAGTTTTGTGCCTCGTATTTAGCGATTTGTTGACCCTCTGGAGAGAGTGTTTGTGTGAAGTAGCCATAGCGATAGAGGAAACCGATAGCGGTCATGTCCACATTGCAGTCAGAAGCCTCTTTAAGGTAGTCACCTGCGAGAACGCCAAGACCACCAGAGTAGATTTTGAGCACTTGGGTCAAACCATACTCCATAGAGTAGTATGCTACGCTTGGTTTCTTAGGATCTTTAGGCTCGTCCATGTATGCGCGAAAATCTGCGTACACAGCGTCGAGCTCCTTCATGAAGGCTTCATCCTTGCTGAGCTCAAGCATACGATCGTAGCTGATAGTATTGAGCAATACCACAGGGTTAGATTGCGCTTGATGCCAAGCATCGATGTCAATTTTACGGAAGATGTTCTTCGCCTCAGAGTTCCAAACCCACCAGAGGTTGTTAGCAATCTCTTGAAGTTTGCTGAGGTTCTTAGGAAGATTTGCATGGATGTTCAAATCTGTCCATTTAGGTTGATTGGTGTTACTTACTTTAATAACCATAGTTGTAATTTTTATTCTTTTTTGTACTTAATTACTGTTTCACATAGTGCGTATGCGCACGAAAAGCGGCGCAAAGGTAGTAAAAATAATGCATATACGCAAATTTTTAATGTATTTTTTGCATTTCTGCTACATCATAATTCGCATGATTCCAGCCGCTATAGCTCCTAATATACCTAATATATATATAGCGCCACTTAGCATGGAAGGTTTAGTAATGGGCAAATACAGCATCAGCCAAGTCAGCAGATAAACACCTCCACCCATTAACCACCATTGCCATGGCAGTTGAGGAGTATTCTCCATCCATAGAAACTCCAACCAACCCAAATAGCGGAAGATAGCAGCATACAACACGTAGGTCGCTACCGCCAATAAAATCGCCACTAGTACACGCCAAGTGAAGTGACTCCTTACGAGCAGATACCCAAACACATACAGAACACAGGTGATCATCACACTCAATTGAGGCGAAGCAACCAAGCACATCAATATGAGCACATATGCTTGCTCAGTAGGCTCCTGTTGCACGTTCATTTTGCTAAAGACCAAAATAGCAATAAACAACATCATCGCCGTCACATGCACCTGCCAACACAGTTGCCATACCGATAATGCGGATAGTACAACCCACACAGTTGATACCACAAATCCCGAAGGCAGATTGGTCCACCCTACCCGATAGGCGGTTTGAGTGGCTAACAAGGAGTTGATGAGTGCCAACACGATTCCTACCCCCATATGAGCCAAACTCACCCCTCTCCATAGGGACACTATCCACAAACATAGCCCAATAAGAACCAGTATAAGGGTCCTTATTAGGCTATCTTGTGCTATATTCTTGAGGAAGTATTTCACGGTTTGTTGGTAGATCGTTCGCTTTGCTCTCTGTTAGACCGCAACTCCGTTGCTGTTAGACCGTTCGCTTCGCTCTCTGAGAGATCAATGAGTCTCTCAGCCCGTAGGGCGGTCTCTCAGCGTAGCGGTCTCTCAGGGCTTCAGCCCGGTCTCTCAGCACCAAAGGTGCGGTCTCTCAGCGTAGCGGTCTCAATCAAAATCCGCAGCGCTTCATATGGTGCTTAGGATCGGCATCCTTACCACGGAACTCTTGGTAGAGCAATGCCGCATCGCGTGTGCCACCTTGCTCCAAGAGGCGAGCGAACTTCTTCGCCATCTCTGGGTTGAAGATGTCCCCTGTCTCCTCGAAGGCTGCAAACGCATCTGCATCCAATACGGCTGCCCATGTGTAGCTGTAGTAACCAGCCGCATAACCTGTGGTGAAGATGTGGTTGTAGAAGGTAGAACGATAGCGAGTGATAATCTCAGGAATCATCTGCATCTTCTTCATTGACTCTGCCTCAAAAGCATTCACATCAAACGCCTCAGTAGTGGTCATCTTGTGGTAGTCCATATCGAGGATGGAAGCAGAGAGAAGCTCTGTTTGTACAAAACCTTGGTTGAAAGTACCTGCCTTATTAATTTTTGTCACCAACTCCTCAGGAATCAATTCGCCTGTTTGGTAGTGGAAAGCATAGGTCTTCAACACCTCTGGGTGATAGCAGTAGTTCTCCATAAATTGGCTTGGCAACTCCACGAAGTCGCGTGGGGTGTTGGTTCCTGCCAAAGACTTATAAGTAGCCTTAGACATCAAACCGTGCAATGCGTGACCAAACTCGTGGAAGAGTGTCTCTACATCGTCCATAGAGAGAAGCGATGGGTTGCCTGCGGTAGGTTTGTTGAAGTTACCCACATTGATGATCACAGGGCGATGATCCACACCCTCTGCATCCACATATTGTGGGCAGATATTGTTCATCCAAGCACCTGGACGCTTACCAGCGCGTGGGAAGTAGTCGGTGTAGAGGATACCCACCAAACCACCATCAGCATAGGTCACTTTGAATACCTCTACCTCAGGGTTATATACTGGCATATTCTCCAACTTCTCAAATTTGATACCGAACAACTTGGTTGCCAAATCAAACGCACCTTTACGCACATTGTTGAGCTCGAAGTAAGGCTTCAACTCCTCCTCATTGAGGGCATATTTCTCTACACGAAGTTTCTCTGCATAATACCACCAGTCCCATGGTTGGAGTTTCTCGCCAGGGAGGTCTTTGTCCATCATCTTTTGGAGTTCAGCCGCCTCACGCTTAGCAGCAGCCAAACTTGGACCCCATACGGACTCCAAGAAGGCATCCACTGTCTTCGCATCGTGTGCCATACAATCTGCCAAAATATAGTCTGCTGGATTGGTATAACCAAAGAGGTGTGCTTTCTCCACGCGCAATTGCATGGTCTTAACAATCACCTCCTTGTTGTCGTTCTCGTTATCGTGGTTACCGCGGGTAGTGTAAGCCATCAGCAGCTCTTTGCGCAGTTCGCGGTTCTCGCAATATTGGAGAACAGGAGTAAAACTTGTGCGCTTAGGAGTAAAGAGCCATGCGTCAGGACGGCCAGCAGCTGTTGCTTCCTCTTTAGCAGCCGCTTTAGCGCTCTCAGGCAAACCCTTGAGCTCTGCCTCGTCCGTGATAAAGAGTTGGTAAGCATTGGTCTCTGCTACCACATTATTACCAAACTGGAGAGAGAGCAAACCGAGCTCTTGGTTGATCTCTTTCAAGCGTGCTTTCTTGTCCTCAGGGAGGTTAGCGCCATTGTTAGCAAAAGACTTGAAGGTCTCGGTCAAGAGTCGCATTTGCTCATCGTTCAAACCTAGACTTTCTCTTTGCTCATATACGGCTTTCACGCGTTGGAAGAGCGCATCATTGAGAATTATTCCGTCGCTGAGTTCAGACATCATAGGAGAGAGTTGCTCTGCGATAGCATTCATCTCGTCGTTGCCATCTGCCTCCAATACGTTGTAGAATACACCCGCTACACTCTCCAGCAATCCGCCGGCGCGGTCAAGTGCCTCAATCGTGTTAGCAAATGTAGGAGCTTCAGGGTTAGAAGCGATTGCCTCAATCTCTGCTTTGTTCTCAGCAATAGCCTTCTCAAAAGCAGGAAGATAATGTTCGTTCTTTACTTTGTCAAACGCAGGTACACCGAAAAGTGTATCTTGCTCTACGAGCAAAGGATTTTCGTTCTTAGTACAAGCCATAAGCGATACGAGCGCAAGGCTCAAAAATAGGATTTTTTTCATTGTGGTTTTATTTTTAGTTAAAGTCCTTAAGGTCCTTAAAGTCCTTAAGGTCGTTAATGATTACATCTTCACATTCTTCCGCATGGATTCGCGAATTATACTGCGTAGTTCGGCAGACTGCGTATCCACTTTGCGATGGAAGAGAGGTTTGAAGTCTTTAGCGAATCGGCATGGCGCGAGTTTGATTTTCAAATCATCCAAATTACCCGAAACATTCACACCCAAGTATATAGGTGACAACACATTCACATCGTAGTTGAAGGTCATATCCAGGTTATGTCGTCCGCCTAATGCAACCATGTAGTTATCCAAGGATACGCAGAATGGATAAACATCTATCTCTTTCTTGTAAATAGTCATTTCTGCCGATATGCTATCCACTTTGTTTTCTGTTTTCTTGCTGAACATCAACAATTTAGACATCTTGCTAAATGTCTCATTGTCCAACACAACCAAATCCTTGCCGAAGATACTTGCCGCGCCACGGATTGTAGAAGGTTTGATTTGGTATTGGGCATTGGTGTATGTCTCCGCAGCAAGGTGGAACTCCGCTTGTCCCTTAAACGAACTCAACATAGGCATCATGGAGTCTATCTGAGGTATCATACCGATCAACTCTTGGATATTGATGTCTATCATATGATAATCAAATCCCACATAGATATGATTTCTGCGTGGGGTACGATACATGGCAGTCAGTTGCAGCTTCGCGGCATTGCAAATAAATCCCACTTCTTCGAGCACCAACATTCCCTCTTTCACGTATATTTTACCGCCCAGATTTCTAGCTGTTTGATTCAGGAAATTAGCTTGTTTGATTTGCGTATTCAATGTCAAATCCACATTCGTTGGCACAAGGAATGGTTCTCTCACCTCCTCATCTTCTTGCCTTATCACCTCATCACCTTTCGCCTCATCACCTTCTTCCTCCGCGCCTTGATCGGCAGACAACAGCGAAAGCAATTCGTCCGCATTGGTGTACTCGCTTTCAAAATTCAATTCGGCCTCTAATGTGCCCTTTTTACGTAACCAACGGCCAATATTTCTAACATCGCCACTCAAAGAAAAATCCGAATCACCTAAAATCAGCCTTGATCGTTCAATATGACACGCTTTATTGGAATAGGTAAACGCTATCTCTGGTATCAATAGTTTTTCTTCCCAATCTGCAATCACAACCTCTGCTTGATTCAAATCAACCGATAACTTAGGTCGCCATTGCAGGAGTAAGTTATCATGTCTTTTCTTATTATACTTCACGGACGCTTCCACCCCTACTCTACCCGTACTTATTGCCAGATCAGCACCCATACTTGCTTGCAAAGATTGCGATTGCACACTCGCCGTCAAACTAGGAGCATGCAATCCAGCCATCAAGCAAGACTGCGCCACATCCACCTGTATATCCGAGTAATAACCCCACACACGCTCAAACGCCACTTGGGCATCCACCGTCGGCATTTCCAACGAGTCTTGCATGTTGTATATCGCACTAAGTGCCACTACTGGCTTATTGATCGTTATATCCATACTATCCATCTGCGCATGGATATGCTCTTTACCATCCAACGAAATAGTGGCATACAAACGTGGATCTTGACCCAAAATATTACTTATCTCCACTTCCATATCCGTCTTACCCATCTCGGCTTGCAGCCCAGTTCCTATTTTCACTTCTGCATTCGCCAAACTCAATGTTCCTGCCAACCAATTCACCTCTTTACGTGTAGCTTGCACATTAGGTATTTGGAACTTCAACCTATTGGCGGGTAGTTGAGCATATAGACTATCTGCTTGGTATTGGATGTCATTCAGCCATAGATCGCCTTGCACCCGTCCTTTCTCCAACTGCATGGCTAGCAAGTCATCCAAGTACATTTGCATCTCTACTTTGCCTTTCACCCGACCTGCCACCAACATATCCTTTGGCAGAAATTCCTTCACATCCGCTACCTTCACATCCACTTCCGTCTTCACATCCATCCACAACTTACCTAACGGATCTTTCACAATACCCTCGCCACGCACAGACGACCCACGCGTATGCGCATAGAGCGTATT
>JBGVEC010000155.1:0-5925 GCA_045119815.1 Paludibacteraceae bacterium
CTTCCTCCACGCCATTTGATTTTGGCTTTCATCTGCTCAAAAGGCACCATCGTATCAGGAGATAGAAGCATCACATTGCCCTCTGAATAATCATTACTGAACTGCCCTTGCAAACGTACAATAGGGAGATTGGTAAAAGTAACAGGATACATTCTCGTGGAGCCATCGCTATAGTAGGCTTTTATTCGATAAACCTTGCCACCTGCCACATGAGAAAAAACAACGGTATCCTGAGGTAAGTAGATATCAGCACCTAGTTGCAGAGAATCCCAACGCAAAGTATCCAAGGTCCAAACGCCATCCACAAGTTTGGTTTGGTATATGGTTTCGGTTTGAATAACAGCAGAATAATCATAGCCAAATAACGAATCTGGAATAGGACACATGAATGTCCCTTCCGAATTATTATAGATAATGTCATGTCCGTCCACCTTAAATTGTGCATGCACAACCATAGTCATGAACAACAAACATATTACCCACCTAATTTTCAATAACTTAGCATGAATCATTTTACTCATCTAATGTCCTCTCACGAAGACCCCTTCTGCTTGATTATCAACGAAACAGCACTCGTCCGAATGTTCTTCGGCGAATGCTGTCTGCTGGTCTTTTATATACTCTTCGTATGTCATTAGCGAAGTTTGGCAGCGAATTTCTCCTCGAAAGTCTTTTGCAACTTAGTCATAATGGCCTCGATTTGCTTATCCTTCAAGGTATTCTCTGTATCTTGGAGAATGAAGGAGAGTGCATAACTCTTCTTACCCGCCTCAAGATTCTTGCCCTCGTATACATCAAAGAGTGTCACTTGCTTGAGCAGTTTCTTCTCGGTAGCAATAGCAGCGGCAGCCAAATCAGCAAACTTAACAGACTTATCTACGAGCAATGCCAAGTCTCGTTTCACTTCTGGGTACTTAGGCAGGTCGTTGATTACTGGTTTGTATTGCTTGTGAAGGCGAAGAACCATGTTCCAATCCAAATCTGCGTAATATACAGGGTTATCAATATCAAACGCTTTGAGCTGTTTCTTAGCCACAATAGCCATGATACCTATCTGCTTGCCATTAGGAGCAAGGATAGCCATGCCGTCTTCATACAACTCGTTAGCGGCCAAAGGAGCCAACTTGTATGCAACACCCAAACGGCGAAGAACATTCGCTACATAGGCATGGAGTTGGTAGAAGCTGGTCTTCTCCTCCTTCATCACCCATGATTGAGCGGTCTTATTACCCGTCAACCACAATGCCAAGTGTGGCTCCTCGCTGTAGGCATAGAGTGGATCATATACCCAATGTGGGTCTTTGGCTTGGCGAGTAGCAATCTTCTGAGCATCATAGTGATAGCAATTACCAAATTCGTAGAACTTGAGGTCAGCATTCTTACGGTTTGCATTGCGTTGGATACTCTCCAAACCACCAAAGAGCAATGTTTGACGCATCACACCTAGGTCTTGGCTGAGTGGGTTCATGATCTTCACACAGGTAGCCAAAGTGTATGTCTCCAAAGCCTCATAGTAGCCCATTTTGGTGAGTGAGTTATTGAGAATCT
This sequence comes from Paludibacteraceae bacterium, assembly GCA_045119815.1. Classification (GTDB taxonomy): domain Bacteria; phylum Bacteroidota; class Bacteroidia; order Bacteroidales; family Paludibacteraceae; genus Colicola. Next base: position 1,549 of record JBGVEC010000155.1, read on the forward strand.
CGTTGAATCCTTGAGCTGTCAGTTGCTCTGAGATACGAATTTGCACTGCTACAGGATTTGGTTTTTGGCTGTAGCTGAGACTAGTATTCAATTTCTCTGGGAACTCCACATTATTGAATCCATAGATACGCAAGATATCCTCTACCACGTCGCACTCACGTTGCACATCTACACGGTAGCGAGGTACACCAATGCTCCACACATTACCATTCTTGCTATAAATCTCTACCTCAAGTGCTTTCAGGATAGTCTCAATCAAGTCTTCACCCAATTCTTTACCAATAAGTGCATTGGTGCGGTCAATATTGAGTTCGATTGGGAATGGAGCAAATTCGGTTTGACCTTGATCAGTAACCTCCATAGCAATCTCGCCACCAGCTACTTCTTGAATAAGCAATGCACAGCGCTTTAATATATATAAGGTGTTGTTAGGATCACAGCCACGCTCATAGCGGAAACTTGCATCGGTAGATAATTGATGACGGCGAGCAGTCTTACGAATGCTTACAGGATCAAAGTATGCACTCTCAAGGAATACATTGGTGGTACTCTCTGAGATACCTGAGTCTTGGCCACCAAACACACCTGCAATACACATTGGCTCTTCAGCATTGCAAATCATGAGGTCAGCTGCAGACAAAGCACGCTCTACTCCATCGAGAGTTACGAACTTCTGTCCTTCGGTAGCATTCTTCACCACCACTTTTCCTCCTTTGATTTTATCCGCATCAAATGAGTGCAAAGCTTGTCCCATCTCATGGAGCACAAAGTTGGTAACGTCCACCACGTTGTTGATAGGACGGATACCAATGGTAGAAAGTGCTTTCTTCAACCAATCAGGTGACTCTTTGATAGTCACGCCTTTGATGCTCACGCCTGTATAACGAGGACAAGCTTGTGTATTCTCTACAACCACCTCAATTGGCAGATTATTGCTATCCACTTTAAACGCCTCTACAGAAGGTTTGGTAAGAGCAACATTTTGACCATGTGCTTGATAATACGCATACAAGTCACGCGCAACACCATAGTGGCTAGCACCATCCGCACGGTTAGGAGTAATATCTACCTCAATGAGCGTATCGTCCTCTACGCCAAAATACTCCTTTGCAGGCATACCCACAGGAGTATCCGCTGGCAAGACCATGATGCCATCATGGCTAGAACCCACACCTATCTCGTCTTCTGCACAGATCATACCCAATGACTCTTCGCCACGGATCTTGCCTTTCTTGATAGTAAATTTCTCCTCGCCATCATAGAGGACAGTACCCACCGTAGCCACAATGACCTTCTGACCCGCAGCCACATTAGGTGCACCACATACGATTTGCAGAGGTTCTGCATCGGGAGCAACACGAGTAGTAGTGATATGCAAGTGGTCAGAATTAGGGTGATCTACACAAGTGATAACCTCACCTACGACCAATCCCTCAAGACCACCTTTGATGGTTTGAACTTTTTCTACTTTACCTACTTCTAATCCAATAGAAGTAAGGATTTGCGCTACTTGTTCTGCGCTATCTGTAAGCGCAATGTAGCGTTTGAGCCAATTGTACGATATATTCATAATTTTTACTTTTTCGCAAACAGTAGATATTAACTATATAATTTGCCTACTACCCAATTAACAAACTGTTTTGGTAATAATTTGTTCAGCAAATAGTACACTTTATAAATGTTACCACCCACGTATATAGGTTTCAGTATTTTGCAAACCGCCATATGGTAGAGAATACGTGCCATTTGCATTGGCGACATACCTCCACGTTCATCACGCTCCATGGCAGCCACAGCTGATTCCACATGCTTGTAAACGGTTGTTCCTTCAATGCGTTTTTCGCGTGCATCGGTAAACCCAGTAGCCACATCACCAGGCATAAGGATACTCACCTTTACTCCAAAATCTCGCACCTCATTAGCTAGTGCCAATGCAAAAGCATTCAACGCTGATTTGCTCGCACTATAAAAACTTTGGTAAGGGATACTCAAATCCGCTGCTACCGAAGAAGTAAAGAGGATTCGTCCATTATGCTGTTCACGCAGGATAGGTAGTACATGTTTTACCAAATAAAACGCACCAAAAAAGTTCACATCAAACTGGCGATGAGCTTCTGGCGAGGAAGTAAACTCGATGGCACCCGATATGCCAAATCCGGCATTGCTAACTACCACATCTATCACAGAAGTGTGTTTCATCACCTCCTCAATGGCCGATTGCACAGAACATTCATCCGTTACATCACAGGGAATATGATGCACTCCCTCACTACTTGTGCCACTACGGCTAAGTTCAAACACCTGCCAGCCCTTTTCAACGAAGAGTTGAACAGTTGCCAAACCTATACCCGATGAACCTCCTGTTATCAGCAGCGTTTTCATTTCCTAAGCTATCCCAAGTTAGAATCTAGGAACCTCTTTCAGCACACGAGCAATAATATCAACAGCCTCGTCAATCACAGGCTCCGTATGAGTAGCCATCAAAGTGGTACGCAAGAGGCACTCACCCTCCACACATGCAGGAGCAATCACAGGATTCACATACACACCTTGATCAAACAACACCTTGCCATAATACAAAGTATCAAGTGTCTTGTAGGTGAATATAGGAACGATTGGTGTTGGAGCCTCAATAATATTCACTCCAGCATCAATCAATTTGGTTCGAAAGTACTGTGCAATATTCATCAAACGAGTAGGACGCTCAGGATCCTTCTCCAACTGTTGCAACGCAGCCAAGGCTGTAGCAGCACTACATGGTGTAATAGATGCTGAGAAGATAAATGGACGAGAAGAGTGCGCCACATAGTCATATATCTTCTTACTGCACAACATACAACCACCGATACTAGCCAATGATTTAGAAAAGGTCAACATGGTAATATCCACTTTGTCTTGCAAACCAAAATGAGCAGCCGTACCACGTCCACCAGGACCCAGCACACCAAAACCATGTGCGTCATCCACCATCACACGAGCGCCATACTTCTCAGCTAAAGCCACAATCTCTGGCAAACGGCAAATATCACCACGCATAGAGAACACACCATCCGTTACGATCAATTTGCCAGCAGATGCAGGAATCTGTTGCAACTTCTTCTCCAAATCATTCATGTCCGAATGCTTGTAACGCAACACTTGAGCATACGACAATCTACAAGCATCATAGATACTAGCATGATTTTCACGATCATTCAAAATATAATCGTTCTTACCGCAAATGGTAGAAATAATCGCGAGATTGGTTTGGAAACCCGTACTACATGTCATTGCAGCCTCATATCCTGTAAAACGCGCCAATGCCTCCTCCAACTCAAGATGCAAATCCAATGTTCCATTCAAAAAACGACTACCTGAAACTCCTGTACCATACTTATCCAACGCTTTATGTCCAGCTTCAATCACTACAGGATCCTCCGTAAAGCCCAGATAGTTATTACTACCGAGCATTATTCGACGTTTACCCTCCATATTCACAACAGGCGCCTGACGAGACTCTAAAGTATGAAAGTAGGGATAAATACCACGACGCTTCACTTCTTCAAGAAGATCGTGGTGACATTTCTGAAAAATATCAGCCATTTGTTCAATTTATTGGTTTTGTACTATTTTTTCAATCTTAATATATTTTTCTGCAAAGGTACGCTTTTTTTTTCACATGCGCAAACAACAAAGTAAAAAAAGTAAAAAAAACAAAAGAATTTAGGGATACCGTTAAATTTTGCAATATACTTTTGGCAGTTTTAATGTTTTTTTGTACCTTTGCATTGATTTTATCAATAAAGTGAGATTTTTATGAAAATTGCATTGATTGGATACGGCAAGATGGGACACATGATCGAGTCCATTGCAAGAGAGAGAGGACACGAGATTGTAAGCATCATAGACCAAAATAACCTCGAAGAATTCGAGTCCAATGCGTTTGCCTCAGCTGACGTGGCCATTGAATTCACCACTCCTCAAACCGCAGCGGGCAACATCCTGCGTGCATGGCAATCCGGCGTACCCGTTGTGTGTGGTACAACTGGCTGGAATGTGAATGAATTTAGAATGAAGAATTTTGAATTAAATAGCGATGGAATCGGGCTTATGTGGTCATCCAACTACAGTATTGGCGTCAATATTTTGTTTGCATTGAATAGGCAACTAGCCAAGTTCATGGAGGCATATCCTGACTACACTCCTCACATGACCGAAGTGCACCATATTCACAAGTTAGATGCACCTAGCGGAACAGCCAAAACACTACAAGAAGCTATTGGCGATGACCGTCTGAAAATCAAAGACATAGAATCTATTAGAGAAGGCGAAGTAGCGGGCATACACACAGTGGTTTGGGATAGCGAAATTGACACCATCAGCATCAGTCATTCTGCC
>JBGVEC010000156.1:0-4910 GCA_045119815.1 Paludibacteraceae bacterium
AGCAAAACGGCTATTGCATGGATTAGACAAAAAAAATGCAAGACGCAATTGGAGTGGAACGCCAACAATCAGGACCTATTCCTAGCAGTTCGTGCCGCAGAAAAATGGTTAGCAGACAACACCTGGACAACCACCATTCACAAGTGGGAGACAGAAAAATGGGGAGAGATTCCGGCAGATTTTGGACGAAAGTAATCTGCTACTCTCCAGCATTTTAACAGATAAAACACAAATTATTTCATAATTTCAGCAATTTACGCTCATATGCTTGCATATGTGCGTTTTTTTTTGTACCTTTGCGCGCTAATTTGGTGTTATCATGATTGAGTATATTAAAGGACAATTAACAGATCTAAATCCTACCTATGTTGTGATAGAAGCAGCGGGGGTAGGATATGCTATTAATATAGCCCTACCTACCTATTCGGAGTTGGTAGGCAAAGAGGGACAAGAGAGTAGATTATACATCACAGAGATCATTCGCGAAGATGCACACGAGCTTTTCGGCTTCTTTACCAAAGGCGAACGAGAATTGTTCGTAATGCTGATGACCGTCAGCGGAATTGGCGCTAACACGGCTCGCATGATCATGTCTGCTTATTCCGCGGCAGAAATACGTCAAATCATCGCTACTGGCAATGCGCGTGCGTTGTCACAAGTCAAAGGTTTAGGTCCTAAGACTGCACAACGTATCATTGTAGATCTAAAGGACAAAGTACTAAAAATAGACCTAGGCAATGAGGCGAAAGGCGAGAGGCTAGAGGCGATGGAGCTACTCGGAGAAGAGGCAAGCATTGTAGATAGTGCTGTAAAACAAGAGGCTATCAGCGCTTTGGTAATGCTAGGCTTCGCCGCCGCAGCTAGTGGAAAAGTGGTAGATAAGATACTAAAAGCTGCGCCAGAAAGCAGCGTTGAACAAGTGATTAAGCAAGCGTTGAAAATGCTTTAGTGTTTAGAGAAGCGTGAAGAGATTATTGATTATATTATTGGCTATTGGCAATGGATTATTGGCGATGGCACAAGAGCAAGACACAATTGTGTCATGGCAAGACAACGATAGCATTGTGATGGCACCATTGCAGGTGCAATCAGTAGGTGCAGATTCTTACGAAGAGTTGACTCGCATACCTAGTAGTTTGGATTTGCAAAATCCAGACAATGTGACCACATCCATTGAGTATGATCCTGTGATGGGTTGCTACGTCATGCGCACGCGCATAGGGGATACCGACATCGCCACTCCATACATGATGACTATGGACGAGTATCGTGCATACAGCGAACGTCAAGAAATGGGGAAATATTGGCAGACGAAAATCAGCGAGGTTGAGCACGACAACGAGAGTAAGTTTGATATCACCGATATGAAATTTAACATCGGACCTGCAGATAAGATTTTCGGTCCCGGTGGAGTTCGATTGAAATTGCAAGGTTCGGCAGAACTAATGTTTGGCTTTAAGCATCAATACGTGGATAACCCTGCACTGACCGAACGCTCTAGAAATAATAACATCTTTGATTTTGACGAAAAAATTCAAGTAAATGTCAATGGTAAAGTGGGTGATAAACTCAACTTTAACATGGGCTACAATACCGAAGCATCGTTCAGTTTTGATCAAATCAATCTCAAGATGAACTATAAGGGTCAAGAAGATGACATTATCCAATCCATCGAAGCAGGTAATGTATCCATGAACTTGAACAATAGCCTCATTAGTGGTAGTAGTTCATTGTTCGGTGTGAAAACCGATTTGAAGTTCGGCAAACTGAAAGTACAAGCCCTCATATCGCAACAAAATTCAGAAAGTCAATCCGTTTCTAGCAAAGGTGGTGCACAGACTACTAGTTTTGAGGTGCCAATTGACACGTACGACGAAAACCGTCACTTCTTCCTTAGTTACTATTTCCGGGATAATTACGAGCAAGCCATGTCCCAATTACCCTATATCGCTAGCAGCATTACCATCAATCGTATTGAGGTTTGGGTAACCAACAAACGTGGCAACTACGATCAAGCACGAAACATTGTGGCATTGGCAGACTTGGGCGAAAGTGATGGAGCACACATCCTAAATCCTTCTTGGGCACCTGCGGCAGGCGCTCGCACTCCATACAACAAGGCCAACACCATGTACGAAACATTATCACTAGACCCTAGAATACGCGATATTCAACAGGTAAGTTCGGCGATGCAAGAACTCTCAAACATGGAATTAGGCGAAGCCTATGAAAAAGTAGAATCCGCACGTTTACTCAATAGTGGCGAATACACCTTGAACGCCGCATTGGGATACATTTCCCTAAAAACCGCATTGAACCAAGACGAAGTACTGGCTGTAGCATACGAATATACCTATGCGGGTCAAGTATATCAAGTGGGTGAATTTTCTACTGATGCATCTGAGTCGCTGAAGGCACCTAATGCGTTGATGCTGAAATTATTGAAGAGCACAAATAATGCTCCTAACAAAAAAGGCAAAGGTACATGGGACTTAATGATGAAAAACATCTACTCATTAGGAGCAAGTCAAATGTCAAACGATAAGTTCGAGTTGTATATCCAATACCGCAACGACTCTGTCGGTACCGAAATGCAATACCTGATGGAAGGCAAAATCAAAGGTAAACAACTTTTGCGTGTAATGAACCTAGATCGTTTAGACTCGCGCAACAATGCTACCCCCGACGGTCGCTTTGACTATGTAGAAGGATACACCGCTAACTCATCCACTGGTCGTATTATATTCCCTGTGCTAGAACCATTTGGTAGCCATTTGGAAAAAGAGATTGGTGACAAGCGTATTGCCGAGAAATACACCTTCCAAGAGTTGTACGACTCGACGCTCGTCAGCGCACAAGAGTTGTCCGAAAAGAACAAGTTCGTATTGGTAGGCAAATACAAAGGTAGTGCGGGCAACGAGATTCGTCTCAACGCAATGAATGTCCCAAGAGGTAGTGTAGTAGTAACTGCAGGAGGAGCGACCTTGATCGAAAATGTGGATTACACCGTGGATTACACCATGGGTATCGTCACCATCCTCAACCAATCCATCATCAACTCGGGTACCAATGTCGATGTCAAACTAGAGAATCAATCGCTCTTCTCCATGCAACGCAAATCGCTGTTTGGAGCACATTTGGAATACGAGTTTAGCAAAGACTTCACGGTAGGAGGTACCATCATGCACTTGCGCGAGAAACCATTAACTACCAAGGTGAACACCGGTAGCGAGCCATTAGCGAACACGATTTGGGGTATCAACACCAGTTGGAAAACTGAATTGCAATGGTTGACATTACTGGTAAACAAAGTACCATGGATAGAGGCAACTGCACCATCAACCTTACAAGTGAACGCCGAGTTTGCACAGTTGATTCCTGGACACACCAAGGATGTAGGCAACGTAGGAACAGCATACATCGATGACTTTGAATCAACCAAAACCAATATCGACATTCACTATCCTAACTATTGGAAACTAGCTTCTACTCCTGCAGGAGACCGATTCTATGAAGCAGAAAAGGGCAACGATATCGAATACAACAAAAACCGAGCACTATTGGCATGGTATGCAGTGGACCCTATCTTTGGTTATCCACAAAGCAATACTCCAAAACATATCAAGGACGATCTTGACGCCATGTCAGATCATCGAACCCGTATCGTTTATGAACAAGAGGTTTATCCTAACAAAGAAGTACTACCTAACGCAGATACCAAACTATCTGTAATGAACCTCAGTTACTATCCTACCGAACGTGGTCAATACAATATTTCTGCCAGCGAAATAGATAACGAAGGTAAATTGACCAACCCTAAATCTCGTTGGGGCGGTATCATGCGCAAACTAGATAATACCGATTTTGAGAAAGCCAATATTGAGTACATCGAATTTTGGCTCATGGATCCATTCCTGACCAATGACGATGCTAGTTACGAAGGTGGCGACTTGTATATCGACTTAGGTGACATCAGCGAGGACATCTTGCGAGACGGCAAAAAGTCTTTTGAGCACGGCTTGCCTTTGAATGGCGATGAGAGTATGATTGATAAGACCATTTGGGGTCGCTCACCACGCACCACAAGTACCGTAGTAGCCTTCGCCAACGAAGCAGGAGCTCGCGCAAAACAGGACGTAGGTTTGAATGGTTTGACATCCGCACAAGAAAGAGGCGAGGATCCCGATTATATATTCCTCTTCAACGATAAGAATCCATATCAAGAGTATATCAATACCCTACGTGGAAAAGTCAATCCAACCGTCTTGGCTTTGTGGGAAGATGACCCATATTCCCCTCTTAATGACCCTGCGGGTGATGACTATCACTACTACCGTGGAGATGATTTTGATAAAAATGAAACACCTATCCTCCAACGTTACAAACACTACAACGGCACCGAAGGCAACTCGCCAGAAATGGACAACAACGCCTCCTACGGAACAGCCTCTACTTTGCAACCAGATATTGAAGATATCAACCAAGATAACACCTTGAATGATAGCGAACGATTCTATCGCTACCATATTTCCTTGCGCAAAGAAGATATGCAACGCGTAGGACAACAGCATATTGCAAGTATCATGGAGACCAAAGTCACTCTACGCAACAAAGAGACAGCTATGGTCAAATGGTACCAATTCAAAATCCCATTGCGTGGCGATAGCGCCATGATGAAGAAAGTGGGCAATATACGCAACTTCAAATCCATCCGCTTTGCGCGTATCTATATGACCAATTTCTCGCAAGAAACACACCTGCGTTTTGCGAGCTTAGACTTAGTACGTGGCGAATGGCGAAGCTATACCAGAGGATTATACCAAAACATCGCCAATAATCAATACAACATCGCCAACCCATACACTAGCAGCGGTTCGATGGATGTAGAGGCTGTGAATATCGAAGAAAAC
>JBGVEC010000157.1:0-10452 GCA_045119815.1 Paludibacteraceae bacterium
TATGCCGATTCGCCAGAGTTCATCACGGGCTATGTGCTCCGTGGCGACGCATTGGAGGAACTCACTGAGGATCAGTTCCAAAAGACCCTTGGCGAGATCAAACGCTCGCTTCTCTATTTCAACGAGGAGATGAATGTCAGCGACATCTTCGACGCTATGCTCAAGGAGAAATCGCAGATTGGCGTCGTGATCGACGAGTATGGTTGCTTGCAAGGTATCATCACCTTTGAGGATGTGATTGAGACCATCTTCGGCCTCGAGATCATCGACGAGATGGATGTGGTGACCGACATGCAGCAATACGCTCGTGAGCGTTGGCAACTCCGTCAAAAACGCTTCAAACCTGTGGTCATGCGTAGCACACCCGAAGGCGAAAGCGAAGAAGCAAATCCATAATTATGATTGTACACGTAGCATCATTTTTAGAGAGTATCGGTGGCTCAATTGACAAGGACCACTATCTTCGTCCCATTCCTGGCAGAGTAGGGTATGCTGCCTATTGCCGCAAACCCGAGTATTCAAAGAAGAAACAAAAGGAAATGGCGGAACGGAAGATGGTTAAGCAACTAACGGAGGTATCAAAAGAGGCGAGCGCTATCTTAAAAGACCCAGTTCGTAGGGCGGAATGGGAAGATAAATATCAAGCAGCTTTGCGTGAAGCGAGCAAGCATCAACGCATGCCAGACGCAAACGGAAAACCGTATGTGCCTGGACGGTTGTGCGACTATGTGAGGAAGGAATTGGCGAAGCAAGCAAAAGAGGGATAATATTCACTTAGATAGTACGGTGAAATTGTAGTGATCCTATAGTATTGTTACGGTGAGGTTCCAATCAGGTTCCAATCATGTTCCAATGAGGTTCCAATGGAGACAGGTGGCAAATAGGTGGCAAGAAAAGGGAATACTAGGGAGATAAAATACGAACAAAGGTATGCGCTGAAACGCATACCTTTGTTATTTTGTTGCAAATAAAATGTGTTATTGCTCTTGGGAATATGACAAAAAGATATTTATCTGTTCTTCAATAGAAGATGAATTCTTGAGTTGTTTCTCAATTTGAGGAAATGCCGTACCTCGGCTATTTAAATACAAAATAACAACTGGTTGAATTTTTCGAATCGTTTGTAGATTTTCTTCAGTATTTAGTAATTTCTTGTAAATTTTTTCATATATATCATAAACTGTACTATATGGAAAAGAGCTAGTTAATTTAATAATACTTTTGTGTGTTTGTTTTATTTTTTGTATATCTTCTTTTATTTGAATAGCTTTCAATTCTGCTTCTGTAGGCGCTTTTTGAATAGGTTGAGTTTTTATGGTTTCTACTTCTTGAACGGAAACATTGGTATTTGAGTTTTTGATAGGTTGGGCAGTAACTGTAGTATGAGTATTGGTAGGACGGTAAGATTCTGATACTCTAGGGTTACCATTCTCATCTAAAAACTCAATAATCGTTGCACGAGCTGCCACGTGTTGAACTCTTTTTGGTGGTATACCAAATAACCAACGGAAGAAGCCTCCAGTTTCACGACGTACTTCTTCTATCACAACATTAATAAGAACCTGACTACCTGTTAATTGTGCTTTTCTCAATAATTCACCATAAGCACTGCTTGCTACATCAGCACGCGATAAATTCGTGTTGTTAACATCAACAATAGCTTCTACGTCACGCACAACGCGAAAGTTTGCTTTGTCTAAAACCACGGTACTTTGAGCACCAAAATTGTTTCGTGCATAAGGATGATAGGTGCCTACTGCACAACTGGTAGCAATAAGTGCTACAACCAAAAGAATACTAACTTTTCTCATAATTGATTGAATTTTATAAGGTTAATAATATAGCTCTGCTTCTATAACAAATCCTTCTCCCCAGTCTTTCTCCCACCAATAGCCATTATTGGTATTGACCATTTTAGTGATAAATACATATCTTGCACCAGCTCTAGCTGCTTTCTTTTGCAATATATGAGTTGCCTTAGAAGCATCATTCCCTCTAAAAAATGTATGGTCGTTGGGAACAATGGATATAGTTCCAATATATTTTGCATTTGATGGCACTTCTTTTACAATTGCAGCAAATTCTGTAGGTTTGTTGTAACCATAGGTGTGTACAATAGGTACAAAAGCAGGTGAACACCCTACAAATACTAAACAGATTAAACCAAGTAATAATTTCCAATTTTTCATAATTCAATATTTTATAATAGTTAATGATACACACAAAAAACGTGAGCCAACTGCTATTGGTTCATTCGGGCTACCACACCCCCACCTTCCAATATGCAGAAAAGCCCACGTATAAACGTGAGCGTTTCGCATTATTCTCGGAAAGGTAGTTCAAATGTGGTAGATTGAATGAATCCTCAAATAAAGCAAACGCTTTTAATCATATGTCTGCAAAACCGATTGCCCGGCTTTGCGACTGCAAAGGTACGAAAAAAAATGTATATGTGCAAAAAAAAGAGTATTTTTTACTATCCTCTTGTGTATATTCAAAAAAATTAGTAACTTTGTGCCCTAAAATGTGTATTAACTCTAAAAACAATATATTGTGAAAACTAACTACTTGAAAAGCAGACATATTGGTCTGACAGAGCAAGACCAACAGCAGATGTTGGAAGTAATCGGAGTGAAGAGCGTGGATGAACTCATCGCACAAACCATGCCAGCGGATATTCTCCTAGAGGAGCCACTTGACCTCGATGAGCCACTCACGGAACAAGAACATCTCTCCACTATGCACCAAATGGCAGCGAAGAACCAACTCTATCGCTCCTATATCGGTCGCGGATGGTATGGTAGTATTACCCCTGCAGTTATTCAACGCAATATATTAGAGAACCCTGTTTGGTACACATCGTACACCCCTTACCAAGCAGAGATTAGTCAAGGTCGTCTCGAGGCGCTCTTTGTATATCAAACCATGATCAGCGATCTCACCGGTCTGCCACTGGCTAACTGCTCACTCCTTGACGAAGCTACCGCTGCTGCTGAAGCAGTGACCATGATGCGCAACCTACGTAGCCGTGACATGGTCAAAGCAGGAGTGAAGAAAGTCCTCGTGGATAAGAAGATTTTTGAGAATACCTTATATGTCATGCGCACGCGCGCGAAAGGACAAGACATCGAACTCGTCATGGTAGATTATGCACAAGTCACTCCCGACTGGCTTGCTGCCAATGGTCCTTTCTTCGGCGCAATCGTGCAATGGCCTAATGCCGAAGGTGCCATTGAAGACTACACCGCTTTCATTGACGACTGCCACGCGGCAGGCATGAAAGTGACCGTCATCGCCGACCTCATGGCTTTGGCGCTCCTCAAACCACTCAACGCAGACATCATGTGCGGTACTGCTCAACGCATGGGCTTGCCTCTCGGTTATGGTGGTCCTACCGCTGGCTACATGGCTACCCGCGAAGAGTACAAACGTGACATGCCAGGTCGTATCATCGGTCTGAGCAAAGACACCCACGATAAACCAGCTTTCCGCCTTGCGCTCCAAACACGTGAGCAACACATCAAACGTGAGAAAGCTACCTCTAATATCTGTACCGCCGAGGCCCTATCTGCCATTATGGTAGGTATGTATGGCGTCTATCACGGAGCGGAAGGTATTCGTGAGATCGCCGAAGGTATCCACGGCAAAGCAGCCTACCTCAGCGAGATGCTTCAAGCATACGGCTACGAGCAAGAGAATACCGAATTCTTTGATACACTGAAGATTATCCCTGTCGAGACTACCGTTGAGCGCATTCGCCAAGAGGCAGAAGAGCGTGGCATCAACCTCTACTATGATGCAGAGGGTTGGGTAGGGCTCTCACTCGACGAGACAGTCACCGTGGACGATATGAATGACATCATCGACCTCTTTGCGGCTGCCAGCGACAACCTCGCTCAATACGAAGATAGTGACGAGGCATTCAACGGTCTTTGGGCAATCTCTGAGGAGAATGTGCGCGAAGTGGACTACTTGCAAGAGGAGGTCTTTGTTCGCTATCATACTGAGACCGAAATGATGCGTTACCTCAAACGTCTTGAGCGCAAGGATATCTCACTCACACATAGCATGATTCCTCTTGGTTCATGTACCATGAAGCTCAATCCTGCTGCAGCTATGATTCCTGTTACTTATCCTGGCTTCATGGGTGTTCACCCATTGGCACCAGTAGAGCAAGTAGCTGGTTATCAAGAGGTACTCGAAGAGCTCGAGCAACAACTAGCTACTATCACGGGCTTTGCCGCTTGCAACCTCCAACCTACTTCAGGTGCAGCAGGTGAGTACGCAGGTCTCGTAACAATTCGTGAATATCTCCACCAACAAGGTCAAGATCATCGTAATATCCTCCTTATTCCTGCCTCTGCTCACGGCACTAACCCTGCCTCTTGTGCGCAAGCAGGTATGATTCCTGTTGTAGTGAAATGCGACGAGAATGGTAACACCGACCTCGCTGACTGGCGCGAAAAAGCTGAGCAAAACAAAGATAACCTTGCTGGTTGTATGATCACATACCCATCTACCCACGGTATCTTCGAGATGGCTATCCGCGAGATGTGCCAAATCGTACACGACTGTGGCGGACAAGTCTATATGGATGGCGCGAACATGAACGCACAAATCGGTTATACCAACCCTGGTATCATCGGTGCCGATGTCTGCCACCTCAACCTCCACAAGTCCTTTGCTAGCCCTCACGGCGGTGGTGGTCCTGGTGTAGGTGCTATCTGCTGTGCGGAGCACTTGGTTAGTGCCATGCCTCAAGCAGAGAATAACCGCGTGTCAAGCGCACTCTATGGCAATGCCAACATGGCACTCATCTCCTACGGCTACATCCGCATGATGGGTGAGGAAGGCTTGCGTGAGTCCACAGCAGCGGCTATCCTCTCTGCTAACTATATGGCAGCTAAACTCAAAGACGCATACGGCATCGTTTATACAGGTGTGACTGGTAGAGTAGGTCATGAGCTCATTCTTGACTGCCGTCAGTTCCACTCCATTGGTATCACAGAGTCCGATATAGCTAAACGATTGATGGACTTTGGCTACCACGCACCAACCCTCTCTTTCCCTGTACACGGAACCCTCATGATTGAGCCTACAGAGAGTGAATCGCTCTGCGAAGTGGATAAGTTTATAGATGCATTACTAACTATTCGCAAGGAGATTACCGAAGTAGAAAATGGCGAGGTAGATGCCAAAGAAAACGTCCTCGTCAACTCACCACACGCTGAGTATGAGGTAGTTGCAGATGAGTGGAATCATCCATATAGCCGCGAGAAAGCTGCTTATCCAGCCGCTTGGGTACGCGAAAACAAGTTTTGGCTTCCAGTTTGCCGTGTGGACAATGGTTGGGGCGACCGCAACCTCGTTGCACGATATAATTAAGAAGTAAAAACTCTCTAAACACTAAACAATAGGCGCTTGCGCCGTCCACTAAACAACATAATATGTCTAAAGGAAAAATTCGTGAACTACTCAAGGACTATCAGCGCATGAAACCGCTGATTGCTATCAAAGAGTACCTAATGATTATCGTTGCTACGATCCCTTATGCCATTGCGGTGAACTGGATATTGGTACCTCATACCATCGTCGGCGGTGGATTGACTGGTCTCTGCGAGATTATATACTTTGCAACGGATACGTTCGTACCTATTTGGTTAAGTTCGTTCGTATGTAACCTCGCCCTATTGATTGCCGCCTTCTTTACTGTAGGTTGGCGCTATTGTGTGCGCACACTTTGGGGGGTACTCTGGTACACTATTTGGCTCAAAGTTATTGAGATTCCTGCAGAACCAGTGATTTCTGATCCGTTCATGGCGGTCATCTTAGGTGGTTTGTTTATGGGTTGCTTCTTGGGTGTGGTATTCCTCAATAATGGTAGTACGGGTGGAGTAGATATCGTGGCAATGATTGTCAACAAATACAAACACCTACCTATGGGTCGCGTACTCATGGCATGCGATATTGTGATTATCCTTTGCGCTTATTTCTTACCAGAAATCAAGGAACTTCCATTTGGACAAGGCTTGGAGAAGATTCTGTTTGGTCTCTGTTATACCTTCATGGCAGGAACAGCTGTGGACTGGGTACTCAACCGTACGCGCCAATCGGTGCAGTTCTTCATTTTCTCTACCAAATACGAGGAGATTGCCGAAGCTATCATGACGCAAGTGCCTCGTGGTGTGACACTTATGGAGGCACAAGGTGGCTATTCCAAAGAACCAATCAAGGTAGTCACTACCATCGCTCGCCAACACGAGTCAGCAACTATCTTCCGCCTCGTTAACGCCATCGACCCTAACGCTTTCGTCAGTCAGAGTCAAGTGCGTGGCGTCTTCGGACAAGGATTTGAGTCTATTAAAGAAAGGGCATAACTGCCTCACCCTTAGAACTTTTAGAACAGCCTGCAAGGCGCTTAGAACTTTTAGAACCTTTAGAACTTTTTAACTCCTCTCTTGATGGAACATCTATTGCAAAAAACACCCATCCAACGCACCATACGTGAGTACCTCATGATTGTGCTCGCTCTCTTTCCTTTTGCCTTGATGGTCAATTGGATTTTCGTGCCACAAAACGTGGTCGGTGCTGGACTCACTGGTATTTGTTCCATCATCTACTATGCCACACAAGGGCTTTTCACAGATCTCTTTCCTGAGTATGGTGGATCTGTTCCTTTGTGGATTAGTTCGCTGACTATTAATATTATCCTGCTATTGATTGCTGGCCTAACCGTTGGTTGGCGCTTCTGCATACGCACCTTGGTAGGAGTGATTGCGCTTGCTTTTTGGTATCGTGTTATTCCTATGCGTGCCACACCATTGATCGAAGACCCTGTTTCTGCCTGCCTTGTAGGTGGATTCTTGTTTGGTATCAGTCTAGGTATTGTGATGCTCAATAATGGTTCATCAGGTGGTACAGATATCGTGGCGATGATTATCCACAACTACAAAGATGTATCGTTGGGCAAAGTCATGATTATCTGTGATGCTATCATTATCGCTAGTAGTTATTTCCTACCTATTCCAGAACAGTTCTATGTAGAGGGAATGGATGTGGTGGACTTCAAAATCAAACGTATTCTCTATGGTCTTTGTATGACCGTCAGTTATACGGTGGCACTTGATTGGGTCATGGCTCGTCTTCGCCAATCGGTACAATTCTTCATCTTCTCTACCAAATACGCAGAGATTGCCACTGCTATTAACCAAACGGTTCAACGAGGTGTAACCGTCTTAGATGGAACGGGGTGGTATAGTCAGCAACCTATCCGTGTAGTTACGGTCTTAGCTCGCAAACACGAGAGTCATATGATCTTCCAGATCATCAAGTCCATTGATCCCAATGCTTTCGTTAGTCAAGCCAACGTCAGTGGCGTCTTCGGACAAGGATTTGATACCATCAAAAACAAATAACCCCCACCTCTCGCCTTTCGCCTATAGCCTTCACAAGTCCGACCACTGCGTTGTCAGAAGTCAGATCGTCCTTCGGACTGTCAGATCGGGCAAAGCCCTGTCAGACTCTAGAATCCGACAGTGAAACGGTCTTTTAGCTCCAATCCCCCCCCTAAGAATCGCATATTCTGTATCATCGCTCTATTCGTACTCAAATATTCAATTCTCACGAAAGAGAAATTTCTTGCCTACTTCTTACTTTCATCCTTCAACTTTCAACCAACAGAGTGGAGTATACCACTCTGTTTTGCGTTGTGAAAATCTAAATAAGAAAACAAAATGAACCACAATATTGCATAAAATCATATCAGTATTTCACAACACAAAATAATATTTCACAACCGAACAACATAACCAAACAACCCACATCACAAACCAGCACCTCACCATCCATTTTCCATAAGCTATATTATATTACTACTTATTATTATATATAATAATAAGTAAATCAGTACTTTAGTTGTAAAATACAAAGTAATATATGTGGTATTTTTAATAAAAATCACAGATATAGCCAATAATGCCAATAATTAGATATTATAAATACAAAATATACTGATAATCAATATAGTTACGTTTTGATTATAAAGTAACACCTATATATGTTATATCTAACCTAGTGTATGATATGCATCTCGGCGATCATACAGGATCAACACAGTATAGTAAGTGTGATTTTCAAATGTGAAATATTTATATTTTACAAGTGTGAATTTTGTATATTTGCAGATGTGAAATATTTTTTGTACCTTTGCACACGAATTTGATACAGATTTGTGTACTGTATTAATTAATAAAAATGATTTGAATATTAACTTTGCTGAAAATTGAATAAAATGGACGAGCGTGAACGATTGATCGAAATAATGAAATCTCAGGAACTCAATGCTAAGCAGCTATCATTGGAGTTAGGAGTGAGTGCTGGTACGATTTCTAATATCTTAGGCGGTAGAAATAAGCCTAGTTTAGAGTTTTTGCAGAATGTAGCCAATCATTTTCCGTTTATCAGCCCTACTTGGTTGTTTTTGGGTTTTGGTGAGAAGTACATAGACGGCTATACTCCTGACTCATCGGAGGCAGGACATCATCTATTTTCCCAAGCAGATTCTAGTAATAAGGTTGAAACACTTTCTGAGTCCCGTATATCAAACGATATGGTAGCCTCTGTGCCGGTGCCATCTACTTCCGCACGTACCGTACAAAAAATTGTCATCTTCTATTCAGATGGCACATTTGAGGAACGATAAGATAAAAAAAATAAGGTATTGCTTGCGTAATTAAGAAAAAAGCAGTACCTTTGCAGCGAATAAAGGAAGGAAAGTTGTCTGAGTGGTCGAAAGAGCCGCACTCGAAATGCGGTATACGCGCAAGCGTATCGAGGGTTCGAATCCCCCACTTTCCGCTTGAATATGAAAATAGAGGCTTTAATGACCTCTATTTTTTTTTGTATATAACATCGCCTATTGTTGTTTATTCGGCTTTAAATCAGCATGTTATCGCTATGTTAAATTAGAGCCGAATAACCCCATCCGATAAAAACACTCTAAAACAATAGGCGAAACTATAAGATTTTAGCTAGACAAGGCGATTCGCAACCTCATCAACTCTTTGTTTAATTGTTTCAGGCATCATTTTTGCATATGTTTTTTCTGTTATCCTGCTATTTGAGTGACCGAGGATTTTACTTACACTAATAATATCAACTCCGCTATTTAAAAGGATTGTAGCAAATGTGTGGCGTGCTAGGTGACTGTGTAAATGCTTGTCTATACCGCAAATATCTGCTATCTCATGTAAGTATGAATTGTATTTTTGATTGGATAACGAGGGAAGGTGGTAGTCATATTTAATCCAGATCTCTTTAGCAATAGGAAGAAGCGGTATGTATGAGGTAATCTCTGTCTTCTGTCTCTTCTTGATAATCCATTCATCTCCATTTTCGTCTATGTGAATATTTGCTTTTGTTAAGTGCATTAAATCTGTAAATGATAACCCTGTATAACATGCAAAAATAAACAAGTCACGTACATTTTGAATTCGTTGTGAATGTAATTCTTTGTTCCTAATAATGCGAATCTCATCAACAGTTAAAGGATTGTATTCTAGGTTTTTTGCTACAAGTTTTAATTTAAATGGCATTGAACGAATATATCCCTCTTCTTGAGCAATTCGAAGTATCTTTTTAAACAATTTCATTTTATGGATAGCCGTGTTTTTATCCATCTTATTATTCAAAAATAAGAAAAATTGCTCGATCAAGGTAGGAGTAATATCTACTAGCAAAATATCATCCTTATTAAGTTCCTGGCGCAAAAACTCTGCAAGATACTTCCTGGTTAGAAGATATTTTTGATAAGTAGCCTTTACTATCAACTGTTGTTCTTGCTTTACATTGGCTTCATTATTATGCATATCAAATAACATTAATACAGTAAGTTTTGTTTCCGCAAAGCCATTTTTATAAATATCAAGTACATTCTGGGTAGTGATAGGGATGTTCCGTTGTAACATTTCTGTTTCAATAGAATAGAATTTAGCTCTTATTGATTCCATGTATTCATTTACTTCAGGATTGCGTTTTACATGTTGTTTAGAAGCATTAAAATCTGAAGCTTTGATGAACTTTTGGAACCTGATTATCTTACGTTTACCTTCAATAATGATAGATAATTCCAATGGACATAGACCATTTTGTAGCATTTTAGATGGTCGGCACATGAATTTTAGATACATTTTCAATAGATTTTAGTTAGTTAAACAATTCTACTTCTGTCATAACCGTATCTGTATCATATTGAAAATGAGAAAAATACAAGATGCTAAATGGTCGCACGAAAAAATATGGGAGGTCGCACGAAATGAACAAAAAATCAGCTCCTTTTCGCCTATTGTTTTAGAGTGTTTTTATCGGATGGGGTTATTCGGCTCTAATTTAACATAGCGATAACATGCTGATTTAAAGCCGAATAAACAACAATAGGCGATGTTATATACAAAA
>JBGVEC010000158.1:0-36212 GCA_045119815.1 Paludibacteraceae bacterium
GAGTTCGTTCACATGGGCAAATTCATGGATGCTATCAAGAAGGGTGTTCCAGCAGAGGAGGCTTTGAAGAAGGTTACCGGTACTTATGGCCGTACAACCGAGGAGCAAGGCGCAGTTAAATTTATTGATCCACGTCACGAATAATTAGAAAGGAGTAAAACTATGATCCGTCCAGTTCAATTCGAATCACAAGATCGCCGCGAGAAACAAGTACTCGCTGCGCTTAACGCACATGGTATTGCTTCTATCGAAGAGGCTAATCAAATTTGTGAGCAATACGGTTTGGATCCTTACATGACTTGCGAGGAGACCCAAATGATTTGCTTCGAGAACGCTAAGTGGGCTTACGTGGTAGGTACCGCTATCGCTATTAAGAAAGGTTGCACCAACGCTGCTGATGCTGCTGAGGCTATCGGTATCGGTTTGCAAGCCTTCTGTATCCCTGGTTCTGTAGCTGACGACCGTCTCGTAGGTCTTGGCCACGGTAACTTGGCAGCTCGTTTGCTCCGTGAGGAGACTGAGTGCTTCGCTTTCTTGGCAGGTCACGAGTCTTTCGCTGCTGCTGAGGGTGCTATCAAGATTGCTGAGATGGCTAACAAAGTGCGCCAAAAACCACTTCGTATCATCCTCAATGGTCTTGGCAAAGATGCTGCTATGATCATCAGCCGTATCAACGGTTTCACATACGTACAAACACAATTTGACTATGCTACTGGCGAGTTGAATATCGTGAAGACCAAAGCATACAGCAATGGTCCACGTGCTAAGGTGAACTGCTATGGTGCTGACGATGTACGCGAGGGTGTAGCTATCCTCTGGCACGAGAACGTAGATGTATCTATCACAGGTAACTCTACTAACCCAACTCGTTTCCAACACCCAGTAGCTGGTACTTATAAGAAAGAGCGCGTATTGGCAGGTAAGCCATACTTCTCTGTAGCTTCAGGTGGTGGTACAGGTCGTACTTTGCACCCAGATAACATGGCTGCAGGTCCTGCTTCTTATGGTATGACCGATACTTTGGGTCGTATGCACTCTGACGCTCAATTCGCTGGTTCTTCTTCCGTTCCTGCACACGTTGAGATGATGGGCTTCCTCGGTATTGGTAACAACCCAATGGTAGGATGTACTGTTGCATGTGCCGTTAACGTAGCACTTGCTTTGAATAAGTAATCGCTTACGCGCTGCGTGCATCACTGCGACTTGGTCGCCATTACTGCACGAAGTGCCATATACCCAAATCGCTCACTCCCTTTCGGAGTGGGCGATTTTCTTTTTTTCAAGTCTTTAAGAAGGCGTATTTTTGTTTCTAAATTGTAGCGACCGAGGGTGTTCTTATCTCACTTTGTTCGAACGATCGCTTCGCAGAACGATTCGGTCGCAAGTTGTTGGAAGAGGTCATTTATATCCGTGTAATCCGTGGGAGGAGTAGTTAATTTTGTCTAATTTTCTATAATTTTTTATAATTTTTGGAGTAAAACCCCATCTGTGTTATATCCGTGCTATCGCGGGGTCCCCGATAAGTCTCGTGGACTTATGGGGTGCTTTCGTGGGCGTTAGAATAATTTTTGATAATTTTCTATAATATTTTATAATTTTTGGAGTAAAATCCATCCGTGTAATATTCGTGTAATCCGTGGGAGTTGTTTAAGCTTAGCCTTTCCAAGACTGATACACCTCGTTGAAGACATAGCCCCACCTTTCAGTTTTCAGTTTTCACCTTTCAGTTTTCTGTATACCCTTGCTATACCTTTGGTATAGGGCTTGTGTCTTCCTATCAGGGCTCCCACGAGCTTCGTGAGCGAGTGGGAAGAGCGGAGGCATTGGGCGCTTTCAACTCGCTAAGCGAGTTCTGTGCGCCTCAATTGCCGAACGCGAATGCAAAGGTACGTTAAACATTTACCCTTTCGCAAATTTTTTCTGCATTTTTTTCAAAAAAAAATATCCCCGCCTTTACACCTTACACTCTACACCCTACACCGAACGAGACAAGCGAATCGCTTGTCTCATTCACACATTCACACATCTTTGTGACTCAAAAAAATGCTCATTATATTATAATATTGATATATTATATATAATGCCCAAAAAATCCGCTCACACATTTGTGTGAATGTGTGAAAGTGTGAATCTACATCTAAAAAATCTGACTTAAAACTTTTAAAACTCCTAAAACTTTTTCCACTCAAAATTTGCACGATTGCAAATTTTTCACTACCTTTGCACCCGATTTGTGAGTGGCACGTAGTGCCAGAATAAAAAAACTTAGAACTTTTAAAACATAAAACATTTTAAACTTATAAATTATGACAATGACTAAAAGCCCATTGCAAATTGCACGCGCTGCGTATCAACCTAAGATGCCAGTGGCTCTGCAAGGCAATGTTAGCCTCAAAGAAGGCGCAAAAACGCAATCCGTAGCCGACCAAGAAGAGATCCAAAAACTCTTCCCTAACACCTACGGAATGCCTGTTATCGAGTTTGAACCCGCTGCTCAAGCAGTCGAAGTTGCTCCATTGAACGTGGGCGTTATCCTCTCTGGCGGTCAAGCTCCTGGTGGTCACAACGTGATTTGCGGTCTGTTCGATGCACTCAAACGCATCAACCCTGAGAACAAACTCTATGGTTTCTTGGGCGGTCCTAGCGGTTTGGTAGATGGCAAATATGCTGAACTCACCGCGGACATCATCGACGAGTATCGTAACACAGGTGGTTTTGATATCATCGGTTCTGGTCGTACCAAACTTGAAGAGACCGAGCAATTTGACAACGGTATCAAAGTGTGCAACGAGTTAGGCATCAAAGCTATCGTAATCATCGGTGGCGACGATAGTAACACCAACGCATGCGTACTCGCTGAGTACTACATCCAAAAGAACTGCGGTATCCAAGTTATCGGTTGCCCTAAGACCATCGACGGCGACTTGAAGAACGAGATGATCGAGACTTCTTTCGGTTTTGACACCGCATGTAAGACTTTCGCTGAACTCATCGGTAACATCCAACGTGATGCTAACTCCGCTAAGAAATACTGGCACTTCATCCGCCTCATGGGTCGTAGCGCTAGCCACATCGCACTCGAGTGCGCATTGCAAGCACAACCAAACGTTTGCCTCATCTCTGAGGAAGTAGAGGCTAAGAACATGACCTTGAACGAGGTAGTAGAGCAAATCGTAGAGGTGATCGTAGCTCGTGCTGAGGCAGGTTTGAACTTCGGTACTATCCTTATCCCAGAGGGATTGATCGAGTTTATCCCAGCGATGCGTGTGTTGATCCAAGAGCTCAACGATATGTTGGCAGAGAACGAGGAGTTTGCAGCTCTAGAAGGCGACGATGCTAAGCGTGAGTATGTGAAGTCTAAACTTACCCCTGCTTCTTGCGACCTCTATCGCAGCTTGCCAAAGGGTATTGCTAAGCAATTGACCCTCGACCGTGACCCTCACGGCAACGTGATGGTAAGCCAAATCGAGACCGAGAAACTGCTCATCGAAATGGTACAAAAACGTCTTGCTCAACTCAAAGCTGCTGGTAGCTACAAAGGCAAATTTGCTGCCTTGAACCACTTCTTTGGTTACGAGGGTCGTTGCGCTATGCCATCTAACTTCGACGCAGACTACTGCTATAGCCTCGGTAATACCGCTGCTCACCTCATCGCAGCTGGTAAGACAGGCTATATGGCACTCGTGAAAAACCTCACCAAGCCTGCATGTGAGTGGGTTGCTGGTGGTGTACCTGTGACCATGATGATGAACATGGAGCGCCGCCATGGTAAGATGAAACCAGTGATCCAAAAAGCATTGGTGGACCTCAACGGCGAGCCATTTAAGTACCTCGTTGCTCATCGTGCTGACTGGGCTGATCCACAACTCAGCTATATCTACCCAGGTCCAATCCAATACTACGGACCAAGCGAGGTTTGCGATCAACCTACTCGTACACTCATGCTTGAGAAACAAGGTAAGTAAGATGCGTATTTTTTCTATCGTAATAGTCATGCTGCTCTCGGGTTTTGCTTTCGCGCAAGACCTGGAGCAGCGTCTCTATAATGCCTATTTGGATGCAGAAATGGACATCTGGGCAAGCTATATCGATTCGGTGAATTGGGAACAAGCTAGCGTGGACGAACGATTTGTGATACTGAATTACGAATATGGTTACGCAGCCCATGCTATAGGCGCCAAACAAGACGATGCCGCCTATCGATTGGCACAGTTCACCAATCACTTGGAAGCATACCGTGCGTATATGGATTCGGGCGTGTACTACTGCTACCAAACGGGTGTGTGTAGTTTTCGTCTTTCCCTAGAGAAAAAGCATATCGCCAAACAAGTCAAAGGTATCTACGACTATATCGGGCGAGCCATGGCAATCAGTCCCAACGATCCGTTTGTATTGGCGATGCAAGGCAATGTGGAGTTCTTTAATCCGTTTTTTGGTAGCAAGCAAAAAGCACTCAAACACTACCTGAAATCGGATAGTATCTACCACGCTGAGGGGAGTCAATGTCGTTATCCTCGTTGGAACATCCGCGCAATGCAAATGACATTGCTGCAAAGTATGGGATATACACGCACAAAGGCAGAAGTGATCCAAAAATGTGATGAATTGATGGCTGAAGAACCTCGATTTTCTTATGTTACAGGAACTTTCTTGCCCGCTTACTTGAAAGAGAAAAAACGATAACAGAATCGTTATGCGATTAATTAAAAATCCGTGGATAGGACTGGAGGGGTACAACTGTTTTGGTTGTTGCCCGACTAATCCTTATGGGGTAAAGATGCGTTTTTACGAGGATGGAGAGGATGTAGTGTGCTTTTGGAAACCTCAAGAACGCTATCAATCGTGGATCGACACATTACATGGGGGGATACAGTCCGTGTTGTTGGATGAAGTGTGTGGCTGGGTTGTCTCACACGTGCTAAAGGCTTCGGGCGTAACGGCGAAGATGGAAACACGCTTTCGCAAGCCAGTAGCAATCAGTCAAGAGTTTATAGAACTGCGCGCGCGATTGCGCGAACAGAAACGTAATATAGCTATCGTGGATGGCGAGATACGTAGTGCAGAGGGGGAGATACTAACGGAATGTAGTTGCACCTATTTCATTTTTGACGCGGCACATGCTCCTGAGCAAGTGCCTTACAACCCAACAGAAGCTATTGGAGAGGAATTGACAAGGGAGGAAGTGTTAACTAGTTTAGGAGTTTAGAGGGCTATTGGCTATTGGCTATGGGCTATGGGCAAACTCTTAATTCTTAATTCAAAATTCAAAATTCATTATGAGACACCATTTTTTACATTATATGGATCAAGTGATCCAGAATCGATGGAATGAAGTAGCATTTGCTGATTACGGCGAGAAAAAACAATACACCCACGGCGAAGTAGCGCAACAAGTAGAGCGTTTTCACAAACTCTTCCGCCTTATGGGTGTCAAAGAAGGCGACAAAATAGCCATCGCTAGTCGCAACTGCTCCAACTGGGTAGTGAGTTATATGGCTATCCTGTCATACAAAGCAGTAGCAGTAACCCTACTACAAGACTTCAAAGCAGATGACCTAGCTCGTCTCATCAAACACTCAGATGCCAAAATGCTGTTCGTTGGCCCATTCGTATGGCGCGAACTGCAACACCAAGAGTTGCCAGAACTAGATGCTATCCTTTCTATGGATGACTTCTCATTTATCCACTTGGCAGAACCCTACAAAGGCAATGTGGAGCATGTGCTCTGCGAAGAGTCAGCACTCACAGAAAACACCTTCTTCTCCCTCGTGAAAGATGGAACGATCGACCTAGACTCAATGGCACTCATCAACTATACTTCAGGTTCTACCGGTTCGCCTAAAGGCGTGATGATTAGCCACCGTTCGCTGAGCAACAACGTGGAGAATGGACAACACATCCTGCCCGTAGAACCAGGACAACGCGTAGTATCCATGCTTCCATTGGCACATATGTTTGGTCAATTGGCCGATTTTCTCTATCCATTCAGCGCTGGTGCTACCATCTACTATCTGACCAAAACGCCTACTCCAAGCATCCTGCTCAAGGCTATGGCAGATGTTAAACCATATTTGGTAGCAACCGTGCCATTGGTCATCGAGAAAATCCACAAGAAGAAACTTGATCCACTATTGTCTAAACCCGTATTGAAATTCTTCTGGTACACCCCAGGTATTATGAACATCATTCGCAGTCACGTGAAGAAATCGCTCGTTAAAGCTTTCGGTGGTCAAGTGCGTTACTTCCTCTGCGGTGGTGCAGCGATGAATCCAGTAGTGGAGAAATGCCTCATGGATGTAAATTTCCCTTTGTCCATTGGTTTTGGTATGACAGAGTGCGGACCATTGGTCAGCGGTTTACCACCTAAATACTTCAAGCGTCGTTCATGCGGTGCTCCTGTGCCAGGTATGGAGGCGAAGATTGATAACCCTAACGAGAAAGGCGAGGGCGAGATATTGGTTCGTGGTGAGAACGTGATGATGGGCTACTACAAGAACGAAGAGGCTACACGTGCCGCATTTACCGAGGATGGTTGGTTGCGTACTGGTGACCTAGGATATATGGATAAGAAAGAGAATATCTATATCCGTGGTCGTATCAAGAGTATGTTCCTCGGAGCTAGCGGACAGAATATCTACCCAGAGGAGATAGAAGATAAACTCAATAACCAACAAGGTGTGGCAGAATCAGTCGTTGTGGAGCGTGAGGGTAAACTCATCGGCCTCGTCTTCCCAGACGAAGAGGCAACCAAAGGTTTCTCCATTGCTGAGATCAATAAAATGATGAAAGACAACTTGAAGAAACTCAACGACCTCTTGCCATCTTACTCTCGTGTACATGATATTGAGGTCAAAGATGAGCCATTTGAGAAAACACCTAAGAAGAGTATCAAACGATTCCTTTATAAGTAAGGCTATGGGACGCCCTGCGGGCTATAGGCTATGGGCGAAAGACGTGAATAAAAATGAGATTGCAGTGAGCAATCTCATTTTTTTATTAGTCCATGGCTTGCAGTTTGTCTTCCATCTGCAACCACTCATCTCGAAGACGGGCTGCGGTGTCAAAGTCAAGATTTTTGGCAGCCTCCAACATCGCTCGACGTTGCTTCTCACTGGCTTTCTCCAGTTCTTTCTTGTTGTATTGCTGCCAAGGAGCGGACTTCCAACTATCTTGAATCTTCTGTTCTAATGCAGCTTTCTCGGCTTGCTCCTTACGCATGAGAGCAATGAGCGGACTAGATTCAATGGCCTTGTTGAGTGCAGTAGGCGTGATACCATGTTCGGTATTATATGCGATCTGCTTGCTGCGGCGTCTATTGGTCTCATCAATGGTCTTCTTCATAGACGGCGTAATCTTATCGCCATACAAGATGACCTTGCCATTGGGGTGACGTGCAGCACGACCTGCGGTCTGCGTGAGCGAACGATAGTCACGCAAGAATCCTTCCTTATCCGCATCCAGAATAGCCACTAGACTTACTTCGGGCAAATCCAATCCCTCACGCAGAAGATTGACACCTACTAGGACATCATACAATCCCTTGCGCAAATCCTCCATAATCTGAATACGCTCCAGAGTATCCACCTCGGAGTGGATATACGCTGAACGTATGCCATAACGTCGTAGGTACTCGTCTAATTCTTCCGCCATGCGTTTGGTGAGGGTGGTGACAAGCACACGTTCCTCCTTGGCTACACGTATACGAATTTCCTCCATGAGATTATCCACCTGATAGTCACAAGGACGCACCTCAATCTCGGGGTCGAGCAAGCCCGTAGGACGGATCAACTGGTCAATGAAAATACCCTCAGAGCGTTTCAATTCATACTCAGCAGGGGTGGCAGAAACATAGATGGTTTGTCCTGTCTTGCCTTCAAACTCCTCATAGGTGAGCGGGCGATTGTCCCTTGCCGCAGGAAGACGGAATCCGTATTGCACGAGGTTGTCTTTGCGGGCTTTGTCGCCACCGTACATAGCATGGATCTGCGGAACAGTCACGTGACTCTCATCTATTACGACGAGTAGGTCTTTAGGGAAATAGTCCAATAGGCAGTAGGGTGGAGTGCCAGGTGATCGTCCATCGAAATAGCGGCTGTAGTTCTCAATACCTGAACAGTAACCCAACTCCTGAATCATCTCCATATCGTACTTAACACGTTCCTCAATGCGTTTGGCATAGAGCGGTTCCCCAATATCGTGGAAGTATTGCACTTGGTTGGCTAAATCCAATTTGATTTGGCGAATAGCCTCCGCCTGCTTGTCTGGGTTCATGCAGAAAATAGTCGCAGGGTAGATATTGTAGGAATCAAACTCTTCTAATACTTGGTTGGTCACGGGGTCAATCGTAAGTAGCCCATCAATCTCGTTGCCGAAGAACTCAATGCGCAGGATATAATCCGAGTAGGCAAGAAAGACATCCACGGTGTCTCCCTTGACACGGAACTTACCGCGAGTGAGCTCATTGTCATTGCGCACGTATTGCGAATTGACCAATGCTGTGAGCAATTGTGCCATGTCTTGGGTATAACCCTTGACCAGCGATATGCAGGACTGACTAAAATCCTGAGGGTTGCCAATACCATACAAGCAACTCACCGATGAAATAACCACTACATCTCTGCGTCCACTCAGCAATGCCGATATGGCACTAAGGCGCAAGCGGTCAATTTCCTCGTTGATACTGAGATCCTTCTCAATATAGGTATCGGAGGTGGGGATATATGCCTCGGGTTGGTAGTAATCGTAGTAGGAAACAAAATACTCCACTGCATTATTAGGGAAGAACTGTCGCATCTCGGAGTAGAGTTGTGCAGCGAGAGTTTTGTTGTGACTGAGGATAAGGGTAGGGCGGTTGATTTGAGAGATGACATTAGCCACCGTAAATGTTTTACCCGAACCCGTCACACCCAATAATGTTTGGGCAGGAGCACCACTACGAATACCATCCACCAATTGGCGGATGGCTTCGGGTTGGTCGCCCGTAGGGCGATATGGAGCATTTAGTTGGAACATGTTAACGAAGATTATTTAGCAAAAAAGATTTTACCAGATGCAATTTTTCGTTTGTTGTTCTCATAGAATACATAGAAATAGTGTTGGTTCTCTTTAGGGAGAGTGAATGTCGTGATTGGGGTATATACATCTACCAATTCTTCTTGTCCATTCGCATTGGTGATGATAATGACATCGTTTTGGTTGGACTCAGGAATAGCAGCGTGGAATAGCACTTGTCCATTCATGTGATATACACACACAGAAACATTCTTGCGAAGTGTTGCAAACGCAATGTCCCTGGTTCCCTTGATGTGCTTCATCAAGACATCTAGTGCATTAGGAGTAGCTGCGTCGTTGATAGTCGTAGAAACGAAGAAGATAGTATATACTTGTTCGCTACCATCTTGCGCAGTGACATAGATGTAATAAGGTGCATCCACCGCGTAAATACCATACTCAATGGTTGAGGTAGAGTCTTCAGCAATAGCCTCAACAATAGGTTGGGCATTGGTAACATAGTAGGTGTACTCGGTCACTTCTGGGTTAAAGTCACGAATCAACGTACTATCTATATATAGGGCACTAAGTCTGGTATTGGAGCTCAATGTGACTTCTTGGTGAATAGAATAAACGCGTGTATGAACACCATCTTCTGCAGTAACGAGTACGTTAATATCCTCTCCGTTTGGAGTGATTTGGATAGTGGCATTCACATCCTCTGCAATAGCTACGATATCGTCAATAGTCGCAAAGTCTGCGCTGCTGCTACCGATTGGGTGGTAAATGGTGTAGTCTAGCGTGTCTGCATGGAAATTCTCTACCTCAACACCTTTAACAAGTAGCGATTGCAGACGATTGTTGTCATTTAGAGCAACCTCCACAACAACGTTGTATGCTGCAGCAGACTCCTCGTCTGGAGCTATTACAGTAAAGATATGTGTCAATTTGTTATCCGCTAGTGTGATGGTTTCTACATCTACTGTTTGTCCCTCTTTGCCGATTTGGTAGGTGAACTCAGGCATTTGGGTAGTACCATATGGTAAGATAATGTGGTAGTCGAATGAGTCTGGTTGGAATCCATCAATCAAGACACCATCTTGGTAAATACCCTCTAGGTATGCGTAAGATGACTTGAGGTAAGTGAAATAGATGATGTAAGTAGATTGATATGTAGGATCCTCCGCGGTAACAGTAATGATAGCATTGCCTGTTGTCGTGTCAATATGGACAGTTTGTTTCGCATCTGCCTTCTCCACGAAGATGTTTGGCATAGCCTTACCCTCTTCTACGGTCTCACGATAGGTATATACGCTAGGGTTAAAACCGTTGAGTGGTGTTCCATCTAGATAGACGTTGAGCAAGTCGGTGTTGGTAGACAATGGCTCGGTAAAGTAGAAGTACAAAGTATATACGCGGCTATGTCCGTCTTGTGCAAGTACTTCGAGGCTTTGCTTCCAACCTATTTGCTCGTTGTTGCGTGTGAGAGCTTGTGAGGTAGGATTAATGACTTGATAAACGTCTCCTTGTTTCCAGCTTACGCTAGGGAGCAGAGTGTCACCAGCAGCGAGGTAGAGGTGATAATCACTAGTATATGGATCAAATCCCTCGAGTGGATCGGCTTGTACATAAATCATCTCCAATGTATCAATGCTGGATAGAGCGATCTCGTATTCAACGGTGTAGATATTCTTCTTACCAGAACCTGCTACCACATGAATTTGTGTGGTTTGCTTATTGGCTGTATCTACTACCTTAGTTGCGGTAACATGTTGCCATTGGTCTGCTGCATCCCATGTCAAAGCAGGAATGTGGTCGGTACCAACAGGTAAAGTGTAAGTGTAATAGAATACATTAGCGTCGAAGCCCTCAATTAGTTCGCCATCACCATAGATGGCAGCCAAGGTGTCAGCATCAGATGGGTTAGTAATGAAGGTGAGATAGTATTGACCTACAGTGCCATCCTCGGCAGTGACATAAATAGTATGTTGCATGTCACCGGTGATAGAGTCAACAACGGTTTGGGTAGCCTCTTGTGGTTCTGCATATACATCTGGCATCGTATTTTGACCTACAGGCAAGAGGATGTCATACTTGTATTGGTTAGGAACAAACTGGTCGTATTGCTCGCCATCAAGATAAATCATCTTGAGTTGAGTGTTGCTAGACATTGGAGCAGTGAAGCGTAATGTGTAAGTATTCTTGGATACTCTATCTGGAGCAGTTACATGAATTTCAACCTTCCAATCGGTGGTAACTATATCTACTGTTTGACCTTCTGCATTGAGCAATGCACTCACCTCTGGCAAATATTGGGTACCAGAAGGCAGGTTGATGTTGTAGCGTTGTTGCATTGGAGAGAAGATCAACTCATCGTTGATGCTTGTCTCAAATTGGTCAAACGATTTACCGTCCAACAAGATGCCTGCCAATGTAACATCTGAAGATGCACCTTCCTTATACACTTCTATCACATAATCTGCTGTGCTAACTCCATCTTGTGCAATAACATGCAATGTATGAGTATAGTCATCGTGGCTTTCAATAACGGTTTGGAAGTTATCGTTAGATGCCCATGTAAGTGTGATATTGTCTTCAGTTGTTTTAACCGAATAGAAGTGGCGTTGACTCTCGAAATGTTCAATTGGTTGACCATTGACAGCAATACCAGTAAGCGATACACAG
Source organism: Paludibacteraceae bacterium (assembly GCA_045119815.1). GTDB lineage: Bacteria > Bacteroidota > Bacteroidia > Bacteroidales > Paludibacteraceae > Colicola. The sequence continues at coordinate 11,677 of JBGVEC010000158.1, forward strand.
TGACTAGGTTCTGCCTCAAAGTTGAGCTCATATACAGCATAGTCCGATGCATCTTCAGCGGTAACAATGAGGTTGGTGCTTGCCTTCAAGTCTCCATGTTCTACTACCACTTCTTGACGAGGTGAGCCGAGTACGTAACTAATACTTGGAATATTAGGCTCAACCACTTTGTATGCCCCAGTAGGGATAACGATATGGTAGTTCAAACTATCTGCACAGAAACCACTCAATGGTTTGCCATCTAACAAGATGGATTGTAGGTATGGCTTATTGCTCAAGTTAGGTGCGATAGCCAAAGTATATGGATTGCCCACTGTACCATCTTCGGCTGTTACTGTGTATGTATAGATGGTAGTATCGCCTTGGGTTTGATATTGCACATCTAGGTGACTCGCTTTATCGTTAGCAATAGCGTGGATTTGAACAGGCTCGTCAGTCTTGTAGATGTACTCATATACTTGCTCGTTGAACGCCTCGTACAAGGTACTATCAATATAAATAGCCTTGAGGTAGGTATTGGATGATAGCTCGTTAGGGTAATTGAGACGATAGGTGTGGTTCTCTGTTCCAAAGACTTGCCATTCCATATACAATGGTGTTTGTACGAATACCACTGAGTCACTCTCGTGCATGCGTTTGAATTCTACCAACTCTGGTTGATTCAATGTGTACTCGTATGTGATGTTGCTAAAGCCTTGCATATCTACACCATCCACTTCGATCATACTCAATTGACCGGTAGTGTTGATAACAGGTTGGTTGAGAACAATCGTGTAGGTGCCTGTAGCGCCGTTCTCAGCAGTTACATGGAGTACACCGTTCTTCATATCAACGGTCTGACCATCCATTTTCTTAACGAAAGTAATGTCAGGCAATTGGGTAGCGGTAACGGTATATTCCTTTTGTGCTGGGGTAAAGGCGATATCCATTCCTTCTACAGTGATATTCTCCAACTCAGTATCTGCTGAAAGGTCCGTGATAAAGCGTATGGTATAGGTGGTAGCCTCGCCTGACTCTGGAGTAACAACGATAGTCATAGTAGAGTCTGCGTATGAGGTAGTAATGGTTTGCAAGCAGCTAGCAGCTACGGGTTGTACATCTGGCAAATGCTTGGTGGTAGATGCTAAGCGAACGGTATATTCAGTCGTGGTATCTACGAAAGCTGCGATGGTAGTACCATTCAACTTGAGGTCACTCAAGGTGTTCTTGGTGTCAAGTGGACGTTTAACTTGCAAGGTGTAGTCGGTATGTGTGCCATCCTCGGCATAGTTGGTGATAGTAGCATTGCGAACAGCATAGTCAGCCTCTTTCACCTCGTCGCTCCAAACCACTTTTTGTGCTTGGTCGGCTACCTCACCTGCGAAGGTGAGAGTAGGTATAAGTGTGTTTTCGCTATCAGGCAAGGTGTATGAGAATACCTTACCATCCTTGACTGCAACGCTGTCATTAACTTTTAAGCTCGTAAGTGTGCTATTGTAAGAGAAACGGAGGTAGTCTACGTACATCTCAGCTAATGTGTTGAGCGCTGTGTTGGTAGTACCAGCTATACTATTGAACGAACAGATGGTGATATTAAGTAGGGTAGGATCACCTGCTGTTTGGTTTGCTTCGCTGAGGTCGAACATAACCTCTTTGTAATCCGAACGTGTCTCTGGGTCTTTCCACTCTAGCGTTTTAACACCATGGGTTCCTGTTAGGCTATATTGGATTAAACTATGATTCTCTACTTTTTTGTTATAGTAACGCATAGCCACTTGGTCTGGGGTATTATGGAAACTAATACCGCCTGAAATCCCGAACGAAGAGCTACCAGCAACACCCCATTTGGCTGTTACGTTGCCTAGAGTGATAAAACCAGGGATGTTACCTCCACCAGGTTTGCTATATGCAGTCTTGAGATATACTGCATCATTCCCTGACTTTTGAGCTACTTCATTAGGATAAAAATCACCTATAATAATCACACTATGTTTATCTAAAACATCTGCTATAACGTTCCAACCTGCTGGTTTATCTGCAGAGGTGAATGTCGCACATTTTGTCCACTCGGTGAACTCAGTGTTAGGTACTTGATCGTTTTCGTAGTAGTACCATACATTATATATATTGGTTCTACCGTTGTGGGTAACTTGTGCTTGCCAATGCTTAGTCGTTTGTATTAAAATGTTGACTTGTGCTCCATGTGCAGCTGTGTAGGCTATAACAGGTGCATTGGTCACATTTACAATATATGAGAATCGATTTGCATCAAATTCTTCAATGGTTACGCCATTTACCTTAATATCCGTCAATACCGCAGGATCTTGGGTTTCCACTTGTGGGGTAAGGGTATATACTACATCCTCTTCGTTAGGACGGTTGGATTTGACAGTAATGATAGTAGGTGATTGTACACCACCTGGTTGTACCCATACTGTTTGCTCAGCAAATGCTTTGCTATAGTTAACAGTCATAGTACGTGTACCATATGGCAATGCAACAGTTTGAGTGGTCGCTTGTACATCCAAAGTGGTACCAGTCTCGGCAATACTCAATGCTTGTAAGAGGTTGGCTTGTGAAGCATAGGTAGGTTGGAAATGCAACTTATAGGTGCGTTGGGTGCCATCCTCTGCGGTTACAGTAATCTCTGATGTTTGTCCCAATGGACGAGAGATATACTCGATATTTTGCTCTGGTTCAGCTGCTTTGTAAAGTACTAGTGGAGCCTTTGTCTCTCCATATGGCAGTTGGATAGTATATTCCGTTACAGTAGAATCATAAACGATAGTAGCACTCTCGTGATCAATCTCCAAATATTCCAATGCCACATTGCTAGATTTAGTAACAGGGAAGTGGATGGAATAGTCTTGAGTGGTTGTACCGTCAGCTGCCACGACATGAATCTTAGTCGTTCCATCTACTGAACTGTGGTAAGTGGTAATCACTTGGTCTTGGTGCGCTCCAATTGGTTGTACACATGGTACCACCTTGGTGCGCCATGCTAGCGTGTAAGTGTAGTCGACGTTGTTGACATCGAAGTTCGCGATACTTGTACCTCCAACTTTGATATCAGTCAACAACGCATTGGTAGACTTGTTACGAGTGTAGATGATGCGATATACATTGGTGCTGTCACTCTCAGATGTAACAATCACTTGTTGCTCGGTTTCACTAACTGTGTGCGCTTCGGTGCTTTGGCCTTCTTTAGCAACAGCATGGATAGTAGGCAATGCCACACCTTCTGCTAATGTGAGGTGATATTCATAGGTTGTAGGTTCGAAGTCAATATCCATACCTTCCAATTGAAGGTCGATAAGGTTAGCATCATCGCTGAGTTGCTTTTGCAATTGCAATGTGTAGCGCTTGGTATCACCGCTAGGAGCAGATACCAACAACGAGTATGTGTTAGCATTGAGCATACCTGCATACACTACTTGTTGAGCATATTGCTTCTCATAACCGATATTAGGCATCTTATCGGTTATATCCAATGTGTATGCGAATGTGGTAGGCGCAAATCCTGCCAAGTTTTCTCCGTTGATAGTGATGTTGCGCAAGGTGCAGTCTGTATTAGCCTGTACTTGCAAGGTAATCTCGTATTGCGCTTTGTGTTCGCCTGCTACGACATACAAAGTCACAGTATTACCTTGACGGAACTCGGTCACTTGTTGGCTTGAATCTGCATCGTATGTGATGACTGCATCGCTATTATTGCATACTACGCTGTATGCAAACTCTTCAGGATTGAATCCGTTGATTGCAACGCCGTCTACATAGATATTCTTGAGCAATGCAAAATTATTGCTGATATTAACAAAGTTAATCGTATATGTGTTAGACGCTACACCAATAGGTTGTACCACGATCTTGGCTTGACCCGTTGAATATGGTGTGGTGATAGTAACCTGTTGACCTTCCTCCTTGTCCACTGTAATCTTAGGGCAGGTAGCTTTTTGTAGTGATACCGTGTAGTCAAAGGTGTTCTTATCAAACCCTACTAAGCTGTCCCCGTCCAAATAGATCATTTTCAAGAATGCGCTATTTGAACGTTGAATAATGAAGGTGATTGTATATGTTTGCACTTTACCACTTTCTGCAGTCACCTTGATGGTCTGTACATTGTTACTGCAAACATTCAGTACCTTTTGTGCCTCATCGCCCTTGTCAAAAGTGACAGTAGGTATGGTCAATATACCTAGAGGCAATGTATCTACATAGTTGAGTACCGCTGGATCAAATCCCTCCAATGGTTGACCATCGAGATAGATCATCTTCAAATTTGCATTGTCCGAAGTGGCAACTGAGAAGTGTAGGGTGTATGTTTGACTAGCACCAGATTGTGGACGAATGGTGATCTTGTAATCACCATTTATACCACCATCTCGAACGGTAATAGTTTGATACTCATCTGCTTGATCGTAGGTGATAACAGGCAAAACCTTGGTGCCCTGTGGCAATGGACAATTATATTCCAAAATGTTAGGATCAAATCCTTCCAATGGTTGACCATCTAAGTAAATCATTTTCAAGGTGGCGTTAGTAGCTTTATAAACGCTGAAACTGATTTGGTAGATGGTGCTACTTCCGTTTTCAGCAGTTACTGCAATACGTGTAGTACCATTGAGACCACCTGTGGTAACTACTACTTTCTGGTACTCATCGCCTTTGTCATAAGTAATGGCAGGCAATTCAGTAGTACCAATTGGTAGGGTATATGCGTAAGAAGTTTTAGTAGGGTCAAATCCCTCTAAAGCAACTCCACCAATATAGATCATATTCAAACTAGAAATCTCAGATTTAGCGGTACTTACCACAATCTTATATTCTGTTTGATCAATGCCATTACCTGCTACGACGGTAACTCTTGTTGTTCCGTTCAATCCTCCCTCATTAATAGTTACGGTTTGAGTGCTTTCGCCTTTCTCGTAGGTGATGGCTGGCAACTCGGTTGTACCGATAGGAAGGTTCACATAGTAGGTAAATTGATTAGGATCAAAATTGGTAATCAAATTCTCACCCATTTGCAAATCTTTGAGTAATGAGTATGAAGAAGCTTCTAACTTATAAGTCAGTTTATAGGTTCTAGGGGTTTGATTACCAGGAGTTGTCACGCTGATAATATGCTGACTTCCATCAAGATCAGCTACTGATGTAGGTGCTGTATGGGTGATAGTCTGCTCACCTGCTGGATATGCTGATACCGCTTCTACAGTAGGAATACTACTTGTTGTTGTAGGCAGTGAAACGCGATATAATGTTTGGTTAGAAGTGAATCCGGCAATAGAGGTGCCGTTAACCTTAATATCCTTCAGCGTGTTGTCCGATAATTGTGCTACCTTAAATTGGATAGTATAGGTCGCTGTGGTTTTCTTATCAGCGGCTGTTACTACGATTTCCGCTTTGCCCGTAAGGCTGCTAGCTTGTGTGATAGCAATCGTTTGCTCCTCTTCTTGACCTTGAGCCGTTACTTGTGGAATGGCTGTTGTACCATATGGTAGTTCTACCGTGTAGTTATACACAGCTGGTTGGAAGTTGCTGATGGCGTTACCATTTACAAATAGATTGTTAAGTTTTGCATTGGTGCTAGCCTCACGAACGAACTTGATTTTATATGTAGTTGTGCTGCTGCCGTCTTCTGCTTTGACAGTGATAACTGTTGCTGCACCATCCAATACACCATGTGTGATAGTGATCTCACTGCCAGAGAGTTCGCGACCAGGGAAAGTGGCACTTCCACCTCTAGCATTGGTCAATGAACCTGCGCCACGATACGCTTTGATCTCTGGAATAGAACTTGCATCGCGCCCCATTGAGTAGTATTGTTCATCGCTGGAATTAGGATCAAAACCTAACCACTCTTTTCCGCCAATATACAATTTTTGAATCTTAGATGAATAAATCAACTCTACATCATCTACATACAAAGAGTTTCCCTCATACAAACCATCGTTAGCACGGAAGTTAGGGTAGTTACTTGCAGAGAAGATGATATTCATCATAGTAGGAACATCATTGTTAAAATAATAGATAGGTACGCGGATATTGGTCCAGTTTCCGTAGGTCTTGCGCTCACGCCACATACCTTCAGCAATCTGAGTGGCTTTTTGGTCTGTACCGCAGGCGTTAGCATCTAGTGCCAAACGAATATCACTCTCCTCGTTCGTTCTATTCGTGGATGTACAACCACCACTTTTGTTCAAATATTTGCTACTTTTGGCAGTACCTGACCAAGCATAATAGAGTAGATAAAAATCCTCTTTGTCAGTATTGTCACCAGTTCGTCTAATCCATACAGACATACTATCAGGACGATGGGTGAAACTAATACCACCTTCAGTACCTGCAGTAGCACTACCTGTGCTTAAACCCTCTAAATATGCCCAAGGTTTACCCAAAGAGAAGTATCCAGGAGCAGTTTCAGTAATACCCATAGCACCGACCTCTTGGTCTTGCACCATCATAGAGTATGACCCCGTATGACCCTCTGCGCGGTTTGCAAAGTTGAATTTGAAACCCACTTGCTCCACATTACTTGCATTCCAACTTGCAGGTTGGATTTCTCCGTCGAACTTCTCGCCGCTCCAGTCCTCAAATCCAGGGTTAGGAAGCTGTTGAGCAGAAGCAGAGCATACGCTCAAAACAATAAAAAGAATTGTTAAAAGGTTCTTAATGTAAAGTTTTTTCATATTTTATGCTTTTTATTAATATTACAATGTTAATTATTCATATTTTAAGATTTTAATAAGAAAAATACCCGTATTAAAACCAAAATAGCGTGCAAAATTAATATAAACTATTGAAATATGCAAATCTTTCGCGCGCGCATGTGCGTTTTATTAATGAATAGTATATTTTTCCAAAAAAATGTCAGTATCACACTCTATACGTCAAACTCTAAATTTTAAACATACTTTGGCATAGTTCTTGTGCATGATTTTATATGAATATTTCCGATAAAATACTCAAACCGGAGACCAAAATTGTAGTCTTTGATCTTGATGGTACGCTGTATAACAAGCGAGGAATGGTGCGACGTATGATGTGCGGCGCATTGTTGGATTGGCGGATGATGCTGATTGAAAGAAGAACGAGAAAACAACTTATGGGAACATGGATGGGTGATAAGGAATCCTTCTATAATTTGTTTTTCCAAACCATGGCTAATGGTCATCGTTTCTCGGCTAGTTATGCGCGTTGGTGGTATAGCACGCGCTATATGCCATTGATGGTGAAGATAATTAAGAAACACTATCAACTGGTTCCGTGGGTAATGCCTTTTATTCAACAATGCAAAAAACTTGGTGTACGCCTAGTCGTTCTTTCAGACTATGGACATACTACAGAAAAACTCCAAGCACTAGGCTTGGAGCAATCTCTATTTGATTGGGTCGTTTCTGCCCCTGAATTAGGAGGACTGAAACCTGCTCCCCAACTCATGGCACGAGTGGCAGAACAAATGGGAGTTCAACCAAATCAATGTCTGGTTATTGGTGACCGTGAAGATACCGATGGTGCACTTGCTAGATCGGTAGGCGCTACATATTGGCGTTGTAATAACGAGGATCCGAAGTAACATCCTCTCCCACGAAGTCGGGCTTCTCTACTTCTTGTTCTTCGCTCGTAAGTTCAATCTCGGCTAGGGTCAGTCCTTCGTGCTTGCCGTGAAACTCATCAACTTCCCATTTTAATCCATCTTCCGCTGCAGGAATAATCCAGCGCGTCTTGTCTATAATGGTACCTTGGCATAGTTGCATTAGTTCCTTAGCCTCTTGTACATCAATTTCTTTTTCCCACTCATAGCGAGCGAAATGTCCCGCTGCGGGTTTGCCTTTGATGGTAAGGTATGCTTTGTCATCCGTAATGCGAATACGGACAGTGCCTGTCTTTTCGCGTGAGATATATCCTTGGCAAATATGATAACGAGCCACAGCCATCTGTTTGTAGCTATCGCTCGTTACCAAATATTTTCTCTCTATTTCCATTATTTTTTCACCTTACTAACCTTGTTCACCAGATGAGCAATGCTGTGATATTCAATACCTGAATGGGTGGTCAAACCAATCTCGCATGTTCGTGAGTTACTTACACCCATGGTTGCACCTGCTTTCTCTACTTGTGGTTTGAGTTTGCGCAATGCCCATTCGTTCAGCTCGGGTTCTGTGAATCCCTTGTCACCAGCAAAAGCACAACAACCTATCTCTTGTGGTACGAGCACATTCTTCGCACAAGCCTTAGCTACACGCACTATGGTATCCGCCAAGCCCATTTGACGAGTAGAGCATGTCACATGAACCGCTACGCATGCATCCAACGGGGTGATCTCAACTTCGCTCAAAACGAACTTATCAATAAACTCCGCTGGCTCGTATAAATGCAGATGTTGCATAGTGTGGCGCATACGGTGCAAGCATGGACTCTGGTCGCACAATACGGGCCATTTGCCATACTCGCTTGCCTTGAGCAATGCCAATTCTAATTCTGCAGCCTTACGATCGGCTTCCTCTGGCATACCTTTGCTCTCCCAAATCGTTCCACAGCACAAGTTCTCCATACCCGCTGGGAATATAACCTCAAAGCCTGCTTTGTTCAACAATTCTGTCACATCGTTCACAAGCGGTTTATCTGGTGTACTCAAACGTTGATTCAGGCACGATGGGAAATACACCACGCGCTTATCACGTAATCCTTTGAGACCGTTCACCGCTCCGTATTCAATGGCAGTTTTAATATCTTTCTTAGTTACTGGTTTTGGCAAAGATGGTGTCCATAATGGGATCAATCCGCCTGACATAGTGTGCATTGCTTTACCTGTCAAAGTGGTCAGTTTGTCGCCCATCACCGTCTTTGCTACATGGGCTACGCCCAAGATACCTGTCAATGCAGTACCGATAGTACCCAAATTCTTGCCAGCCCAACGACCTAACACTTTGCCTGCTCCGCTCATATCATGCTCGCGTACAATATGGATATACTCGCCTACATTGATCTTGATTGGACAAGAGGTGGAGCATAATCCATCTCCTGCGCACAAGTCACGACCGATAGTGGCAAACTCTTTCTTGAGTTTCTTCTCCAAGGCAGCATCGGCTTTATTGCCTGCTTTTGCAGAAGCATGCAAGCGTGCCAACTCGCGTTGTACGACAATACGCTGACGGCTAGACAACGCAAAACCGCAACTCACGCAGTTCACTTCGCAGAATCCACACTCAATACAACGGTCTATCATCTCATGCACTTCAGGCAATGGCTTGATATGTTGCAAGTACGACGTAGGATCTTCGTTGAAGATAACGCCTGGGTTCATAATATTCTCTGGGTCAAAGAGTTTCTTTACCTCACACATCAACTCGTAGGCATCATCTCCCCACTCGCGACGAACAAATGGCGCCATATTGCGACCTGTTCCGTGCTCTGCCTTCAAACTACCATCGTATTGATCTACCACCAAATCCACCACGGCACGCATCATATGGTCGTACTGCTCAATGGCTTGAGGACTATCAAAACGTTGGTTCAAAATAAAGTGGTAGTTACCTTCCAACGCGTGACCATAAATCACGGCCTCTGGGTAATTGTGCTCCTTGAACAGCTGTTGCAATGCCAAGGTCGCCTCTGCCAAATGTTCTACAGGGAAGGCAATATCCTCAATCAAACACGTTGTTCCTACCTCACGAGTACCGCCTACTGCTGGGAAAATACCCGAGCGCATTGCCCAGTATTTACCCGTCAATACAGGATCAGAGGTGAATTGTGCCTCTTGGCACAACTTATAGGTATTCAGTACTTTTTGTAGTACTTCGTTCTTCTTGTCTAATTCCTCTTGTGTACTTGCGTCTGTTCGAATCAATACGGCACCTGCATCTTCAGGAAGCCCTTGCAGTTCAGGGAAATCCTTCTCCACGGTCTGCATAGCTTTGCGGTCAAAGAACTCTGCGGCGGACAGCATACCCGTCGTCTTCATCTCAATGATAGCTTCGCAAGCTGACTTTGTCGTAGGGAAGAGTAGGAGGGCGGAAGAGGAGTAACCGCAAATATCTCCTGTGGTCATAGTGATGGATGACAAGAAGGCCAACGTACCCTCACTACCTACCATCAAGTGAGCGATGATATCAAATGGGTCATCGTACTCCGCAAAAGGCAATATCGTCAGTCCCGTTACGTTCTTAATGCTGTATTTGCGGCGAATACGCTCCATCAAACTAGCATTCTTACGAGTCTTATCGCGCAACTCTTCTATCTTGCGGATAAACTTCTGGTGGCTCATTACAAAAGCAGCACGATTCTTCTCGTTGCCCGTATCAAGCAATGTGCCGTCAGGCAAAATAATACGCACAGACTTCAATGCGCGATAACTGTTGGCATGAGTGCCGCAACACATTCCAGAAGCATTGTTCATCACAATACCGCCTACCATGGCTGACTTCAAACTCGCAGGGTCTGGAGTGAAATACTTGCCATAGGGTTTTAATATCTCATTCACTCGTTGACCGACAATACCTGGTTGCAGCGTGATGCTCTTGCCTTCATTATGTACCGTATATTGCTCCCATTTCTTGCCGCAAACCACCAGCAGACTATCGCTAATCGCCTGTCCACTCAAACTCGTTCCTGCGGCACGGAAAGTGATGTGTTTCTTCTCTTTGTGAGCACGAGCAATAATCTTTAATACATCTTGCTCAGTCGCGGGATGCAATACTTCTTGAGGAATCAAACGGTAAAAACCCGCATCCGTTCCCCACGCTAATCTTTCTATATATTTCTTCATATATCCTTACCTTTAACCTTTCGCCTTTAACCTTTCGCCTCTCGCCTAATACAAATAATACTTACTACTTGCCTCGCGATATGCTTCTACGTCTTTGTACCAATATTTACGGATGTCTTCCCATTGATAACGCTTACCAAACATCTCACGAATCTTGTTGGTTCCGCATACTTTATCGAACATTCCAAAACGCTTTTGATTGCACAATTGGAACCAATCTTTCTCTGGCCACAAGCGCATCAATTCTTGCACAACCAAGAACTGAACCTCGCTCAAACGTGCTTTCTCGTAGTCCAAAATATGAATTTGCACACCTTGGCACAACTCGCCTTGGAAAGTGCTGTAGTATGGCTTGTAGTATATTGGACGGAACTCCAATCCTGGTAACTCCAATGCGTTCATCGCCTCTGCCAAAGTGTCTGCACTAATCCATGGAGCACCCATCACCTCAAATGGCAAGGTATAGCCCACGCCAATGCTGATATAGCCGAACTCGCCAAAGATACCAGTCACAGGGTAGAATACCGCGGATTGTCCATGTGGAACGTGTGGAGAAGCAACTATCCACTCCAAACCAGTCTCATCCCATGTCATATCGCGTTCCCAGCCTTTCATTTCCACCACAGTCAGTTTGCACTTGTTCTCATAATCGGTTGCGTTCAAGTACAATGCCAATTCGCCTGGAGTTTGACCATACAAGTATGGAATCTTAAACTGACTCACAAACGAAATATAGCCATCTTCCACCAAGCATCCTTCTATTTTCTCGCCGCCGAGTGGGTTAGGGCGATCCAAAACGATCAACTCTTTGCCGTGCTCAATACATGCCTCCATCAACATACCCATCGTGGAAATGTATGTGTAACTACGACAACCATTGTCTTGAATATCATACACCATTACATCGATCTCGTCCATCATCTCTTTGTTGGGCTTTTTGGTTTTGCCGTAGAGCGAGTACATCTTCAACCCTGTCTTCTTATCCACTTCGTTGTCCACCACGTCGCCTGCGTGTACGTTGCCACGCACACCATGTTCAGGACCATAGAGTGCAACCAAATTGACATTCTCTGCTTCCCAAAGAATATCAATAGTGGACTTCAGATTACTATCCACACCTGTTGGGTTGGTGGTCAGACCAACGCGTTTGCCCTCGAGCAGCTTAAAACCATCTGCTCTTAGCACCTCAATACCTGTTTGTACGGTAGCTGCGCTAACGGATGCTGTGAAAATCAGCAATATACTTAAGAATAATCCTTTGATTGTTTTCATGATTGTATTAGTCTTTTTTTGTTAGTTTGTATTCAAGTTATGTTTGTAACATTGCTTTGCGTAAATTACGCTATATCGCTTCGCGCAAATTACGGTGCAAAGTTACTAAAAATCCTTGACTTATGCAAATGTTTATATAATTTTATATAAAACTATTCTTTTTTTATCTCTCATCGTTTACGATCTACCCTTTATTTCCCCTCTTTCTTTCCATTAGCTTGCCACCTATCTGCATCGTGACCTCATCGTGACCTCATCGTGACCTCATCGTGACCTCATCGTGATCTCATCGTGATCTCATCGGAACCTCACCGTAGTTTTACCCTATCAAAACCGTATCATTCCTGTATCTTTCTCAATCCTAGAAGGACAAAAAAAGAGTGCTCGCATCGCGAACACTCTAAACACTAAACTCTAAACACTAAACCCTAAACCCTAAAATAGGTATCCCATCTTGATATAGAAGTTAGCCCATTTAGCATTATCTCGTTTATCCAATGCCATTGCCCAATCTACAGAAAGCACGAAGTTCTCGTTCATGGCTATTTTCAATCCCAAACCAGCTGCCATATGAGGCATATAGACTTCTGATTGGTCAATATTTCCATTTTCGTCTAATTTGAAATAATCACCTAATCCCAACTTGTATTGGTCATCATCTTTATTATATGCGTCCAGAATTTTTTCTTCGTCCAATTCGTATGGTTGAGTAATCACACCCAAGTCAAAGAATGGTGCCAAACCGATATAGAAGTGTTGGCGACCAATATCAAATTTCGCTACTTTAGTACGCAACTCCACATTGGCATATGCAAAACCATTCGCCAAGATGCGGTTACGCATGATACCACGCAATGAGTTGGCACCACCCAATCCCTCATACATCACGCGTTGGATGAAAATAGTATTGAGGTAACTGTTCATGTAGAATGGAGATTTACCTGCAATATTGTTTTGTACACCAAGTCGATACGCAAAAATCACGCGATCTTGATAAACAGGCACATAGTGTCGGAAATTGAAGTTAAATTGCAAATGGTTGTAGCCTGCTTCCGCTTGCTGTCCATACTTTGCATTAAACGCTGCGGTATAGGTAAAGAACGCATCCGCATAAATACCTTTGGTTGGACAGGTGCGCATATTGCGACTATCATACGTCAAACCTGCACGCAAATAAGGGTGCCAACCACCACGGGCTTCGGCTTGGTCAATCAATCCCCACTTGATGTATTTCTCATACACTCCCTCAATATCTTCATTCATCGCCTTTTGTTCTCCTAGTGGGATATTGGGATCAAACTCATTCTTGCCATTGAGCATGTCAATATTACACTCGTCAATCATATAGCCGAGCACGCCCAAACCAGCATTCCATTTGATATCCTTCCAAATAGTGCCCTCTACATCAGCAGCAAAACGGAAGAGATCACGTTTATACTTGTAGAACGCACGCGATTGGTAATCCGCCACATTCATTTTGTTTGGGTCTTTCTTCCACTTGTGGAAATCTTGATTATAGACAGACTGATAGCCATTAAAACCATAGAAATCGCACATTGCGTCAGGTTGGTAGGTCGCATCCATAGTCAAGCGATGCTTTGGAATAAGGCTCTTGCTATCGAAATTGACGCGGAATATTCCATAATTCTTCGTGGTGTATGCAGCCTCTGCATAAATAGAGTGGATATACTCAGGATACTGCGAACCGTCGCCATAGTAGTAAACATTGGCGAGTGCACCACCTTGGAAACCTAAATCGGCGTCAAAACCCACAGATGGCAAAGCACCAAAGTTCCAACCCGTTTTAATCTTACGACCCAATGAATCAACTTGTTGTACTTTCTCTTTCTTCTTTGCAAAAGTAGGCATTATAAATAATGCACATATAATAAATAAAAATAGACGTTTCATAACCACATTAAATATTAACTGTTAATTATTAATTATTAACTATTAACTACCCAAGTACCCACGCCAAGAGCGCGCCTAGGTATGTACCGATGGCATAACCTACCAAACCCACTACGATACCTGAAATCAGGACTTTCTTGTTCTTCATCGCACCTGCGATTGGTGGCACGAATGGAGGCGAGCATAAGAGACCTACTTGGCAAACGCAGAACAAATCGCCACTCACCTTAGCGATACGGCAAAGCAACAAGTGCAAGCCTACCGAAATGCCAATAATCCACAGTACAAATCCACCTATGTACAATGAACCGCCGTTTACACTATTGATGTCAAACATCGATGCCACGATCACGCTGAAAATCAAGATAAAAAACATACCCAACTCAAAGGTCTTTGGCAATTCGCGTACCTTCTTAAAGAACGAAGCAATGATGGACAAGGTGGTAATAGTCAAGATTACAACGAGTTCGTTCAAGGTGCCAGTAATCAGCAATGCTAAACCAGCCCCCATTGCAAGGAAAATGACACTCAATCCCAGTCCCTTCATCATACCAATGAAGTTCTTCTTCTCGAACATGCCGCGATAGTTTTCTACATCGGCGGTCTCAACTTGATCTTCATCCATGCGACCTTTGTGAGTTATATCTTTGTATGGCAATAACTTACGGAAAATCTTATAACCGCCACCCAAGAGGAAGAATATATATGGTGTAGTAATCACCATTTGGAATGCTAGCACAATCGCCATTACTGAACGATCTACATTCAATGCTGCACCCAATGCGTTGAAGTTCATTGTTCCGCCAGTGTAAATACCCGCCATCATACCGGTTACTTTGGCTATCTCTGGCACATTGTTGCGGAAGATAAAATAACCCGAGATGGAAGCGATAATGACTGCCACAATACCCGTCACTAATGCCCAAGCCGTTTTAGGTAGTGACTTTGTCCATAGCTTGAAGTCGCAGTTGAAGAGCATCAATGGAATTGCCAGTGGAACTGCCACACTCATAATAGTAGATTGCAGTTTGCTAAAACTCTCAGTTACCTCTGGCGTAGCGAAATTAAATACTCCGCAGAGCGAAGCTATAATTCCTACTGCATACGCAAGCACCACAGTACCAATCTTTTGAACAATAGTCCAACGCTTGAATGCCTCAATAATCAATATTGGGAAGATTATGTAACAAGCGAGAATGATATAAGCTTTTATCATAATTCAAAATTCTTAATTCATAATTCAAAATTACTTCGTCTCATCTGGCTTGTTAAATTTGCGAGCCAAATACATATACTCTTGCAAGAACATCCAAAATGGCATGGTGATAAATCCTGTTAATGGAATGATAATCAATTGCCATACAAACTGCACAGAGTTGTGGAAAGCAGGATCTTTGATAGCCCAACGAATAATCAACCACGCAAGCCACAATGGCAAGGTTATTACGCCTGCCACCAAAGCCAAAGGCGACATCAATACCAACATCAAGAGTAATAGCCACTTTGGCATTCTATGCTTAGGAAACCAATTCTTGTGCGCCGGACGATTGTGGCTGAGTTCTTCCCAATTCTTCTCATAATTCTCATCATCAGGCACCCAAAGGATTTGTTCACGCATGCGATTAGTGAGCTCCTCGCGCATTGCGAGAATCAATTTAGGCTGCTCTAAATCTGCATGTTGAGCAATAAATTCGGTCATGTTGATCGGCTTGCCGATATTGATAACAAGTGTGTCCCAAAGATGAAACCAATCACTATACTCCAAACCTACGGGCACAATATAAATAGGCTTCTCCTTGCCAAATTTCTCGTTAGCACGTATGGTAATGCGGAAAATTCCTTTGCCCAATGGCAGAAGTGAGTGTTTGGTTCTGTGGGTACCTTCTGGTAGAATGCAGAAAGGTACACCTTCTTGTAGGGTGTCAATCGCACGCTCAACGGTCTCGTCGTTTTTGAGTACTTCGCTTGCTCCATCGCGCATACGACGGATAGGCATTATTTTACAGAAACTTAGGAATTTAGCTAGCTTCTTGTTGCGGAAAATATCGGCACGAGCCACAAATACTTTACGCTCAGAGTTGATTGATAATACGGCTAGCGCATCTTGTAGAGCATTAGTGTGATTGGGAGCAAAAATGACTGCTCCGTCTTGTGGTATGTTTTCTGTTCCTATATATTTTATGTGTCGGTATGAATGGCGAAACATCCAAGTTACCAACGGAAATAGAATACGATAACCACGATTTTCATTATGTATCTGTTTCATGTTTTTAGTCGTTTAATAGTAAACTTTAGTCCACTAAACAGTTGA
The DNA here is from genome assembly GCA_045119815.1 of Paludibacteraceae bacterium. Taxonomy (GTDB): domain Bacteria; phylum Bacteroidota; class Bacteroidia; order Bacteroidales; family Paludibacteraceae; genus Colicola. The sequence goes on from JBGVEC010000158.1 coordinate 27,915, forward strand.
AATTCGGGACAAAGGTACAACATTTTTTAGGAACAACCAAATTTTCTGCCTAAAAAAATACGACTATTTCAACACTAATTTTCTATGTCTTTGTATATCAAAGAATAACAAAAGTCTTATTTTAACTTTCGTTTGTTAAGTTCGCGTTGGTATTCACGAGCTACTGCGCTATGCTTAGAGTAGGATGAAGAAAATACATGTGTACCCGAAAAATCAGGATTAGCACACATATACAGATAGTCTGTCTTGGGGGCATTCAATACCGCATCGATTACTTCTGGTCTTGCCAAACGAATAGGCCCTGGAGGTAATCCCCTGTATTTGTATGTGTTGTATGGCGAATCAATTGCCAAATGACGCTTCAATACACGGCGCAGAGAGAAATCACCTACAGCAAAAATCACAGTAGGACATGCTTGCAACGCTATACCTTTGCGCAAACGGTTAATATAGATAGATGCAATAGTTGGATATTCAAACGATTTGTTGGTCTCAGAAGCAATGATAGAGGCTATAGTGGCAACTTCTACAGGAGTTAAACCTTGTTTTTTTGCCTTTGCCATACGCTCTTCGTTCCAAAATCGTTGATATTCTTTGTGCATGCGAGCAAAGAGTTGATCCGCAGTCATTGTCCAATATACCTCATAAGTGTTTGGAATAAAAAGACATACTGCTGTTTCAGGCGTTAGTCCAAAATGCGCCATATACTCCTTGTTATTAAGTCTCTCAATTACTTCGGCTGAATCCAACATGAGTTTTTTGCCCATATGTGCCGCTAATTGTTCGCGTGTACGAATAGCTTGAGTGAAGGATAGTTTGATAGGGGTTTGTTCTCCCAGGAGTAAACGACGAATCAACTCTCTATTGCTAATCTCAGCTGCAAAGCGATAATGACCTGGTTTGGGGTGTTCATAGTGCATGTATTGACAATGCATACACCATGCCAATTCTGATGCCATTTGGTAATCGTTAGTGATACTTGCCAACACGGAATCGGAAGTCATACCAGGATACACTTGGTAACTATGTGCCTCACCATCATAACTCTTGAAGTTAGATACGGCATAATGATAGTATTGTTTTGCTAAGAAACTTCCTATGACAATCAAGATAATTGCTAGGATGGTTAATATGATCCACTTTGTTCGTTTCATAATCAAGATTTTTTATGTTATTCTTTTAATCAAAAAAAAAGGATGCCAATCTTCTGTTTCATGGCATCCTTTTTCTGCGGAAGGAGGGGGATTCGAACCCCCGGTACGGTTACCCGTACGTCAGTTTAGCAAACTGTTGGTTTCAGCCACTCACCCATCCTTCCAGATATTAGCTGAATATCTTTTTTGGTAACTCAGATTTCCCAATTACCAAAAGCGACTGCAAAGGTACTGCTTTTTTTTGATATGACCAAATATTTTGACTTTTTTTTGAAAAAAAGAATGATTTTGCACAGATATATTTCTTAAGGTACGCGCGCGCACGCGTAAACAAAAGAAAACTTATCTATTTTTGTATAAATATTGTTGGACCTCTTGCGAGTTCCATATTTTTTTTGTATTTTTGCACTCTCAAATAGATGTGCAATGTTTATTGCTATGAAGAGAGTATCTGTCATTCGTTTAATATCTATTCTGCTGCTGTTGATGGGCAGTTTGGTTTCGTGTGACAGTTTTGAACGTGGTGCTCGTGGCATAGAACGTCAATTGCACCTTCAGCAGCAACGAGCTGAAATCCTGACGCAGCGAATCTGTGATGCTTTGGCGGTTAATGATTTCGACACATTGACATCTTCTCTACAGTCTGTTGATGATATTTTGCTCTATATTTACCATGGACAACGTTTGGTCTATTGGACTGACTCTTGGTTGAGTTCCTCATACTTGCCGATGCAAGATGTCTATGATCAGTGGCAGTATGCCCAATGGAATAATGCGCAAGGTGTATGCAAGCGCACTCGTGTGGGGGATATGCATGTGCTTACGATTATTCCTATCAAATATGCATATCGTGTTACGAGTGAAAATCTGAATAACACTTTTATCCAACCTTTCAAGGGGAATAAGTCATGGGGCTTAACCCGAAGACAGGGTAAGTCAGAGGACTTTTATCCTATTACTTCTTTGAATGGAGAATATCTATTCTCACTACATGAAAATCCTCAATCCGTTGCTAAACAAGAAGATATACGAATAGATAACTTCTCTTATCAAGCAATTTTGGCATCGGAGAAGCACGAAGAAGATAGTTCTAGAAGCAAACTATTTATTTACTATGTTTTGACCCTAACACTTGTGTTTGTTCTGATTATTTCAGCTATTTATCATCTGATTAAGAATCGTGGAATTCGTAATATGAATCTTGCGGGACGTTTGCAATTGATATTGACACCTGTGATGTTGCTAGCTCTTGCTTCTACGTTTATTTTGTCTGTAATGCACATTCGACAGGTCTTTCTCGTTCGTCAGCAGAATCAGTTGCAAGAAAAAGCACGTTATATTCAACAAGCACTCCAGAGTATGTATTTTTGGGATATGGAGTTGGGAAGCTCACATCGCTATGCACTCAATGTGGATTTGCGTGATATGAGTTTTGATTTCGAAACGGATATCCATGTCTATGATATGAATGGTAAGTTGTTAGGCAGTTCCTGTCCTCAAATCTTTGATTTAGGCATGGTTTCGCACTATATTGCTCCAGAGGCATTTTTCTCAATGGACGAACCAATGGTGCAATTCGAACAACTGGGACAGGTTCGCTATTTAGCAGCATATACTGATTTTGTCAATGGTAGTTTTGCTAAGATTGGTTATATTGTTATTCCTAGCTTTATATCGCAAGAGGCGATGAGTGCAGATGTGGAGAAATTTGTGGTCAGACTTTTGCCTTTGTATATCTTGCTGTTACTGGTTTCTATCTTGGTGGTTTGGCTAGTAGCACGAGGGGTTTCTTCTCCGTTAACAACGATTAGTACCCAACTTAAAAATTATCGCTTAGGGGAAAAAGGACAGCATATTTCTTATTTCTTTCGCGATGAGGTAGGTGATTTGATTCAGCATTACAATGATATGATGGATGCTTTGGCTGAATCAACCCAACGTCTTGCCCGATCCGAGCGAGAAGGCGCATGGCGAACGATGGCGCGTCAAGTGGCACATGAGATCAATAACCCTCTTACGCCTATGAAACTGACCCTCCAACAATTGCAGCGCCATAAGGGTTCGGAACGATTTGACGACTATTTTGATCGCTCCACACAATTACTCATTGAGCAAATAGAAACTTTAGGACATATCGCCAAGTCTTTCTCTTCTTTTGCTAAGATGCCTGAAGTTAATCCTACCGAGGTGGATGTGGCAAAGAAATTATACACGGTTATTACACTTCTGCGCAATAATGATGCTCAGCTACCAATCAGATATATCGGTCCAGATGCAGGGGTAGATGTGATAGCGGACGCCGAGCAAATAACACAGGTGTTTACTAATATTGTGCGAAATGCCTTACAGGCAATGGAGGGGCAAGAGAATGGGGATCTTATCATTGTGCTTAAGCAAGTACCAGATCAACAACGACTTATTAAAAACTTGTCGGAAACTGATCAATGGATAGAAATCTCTATTTCAGATAATGGACCAGGTATTCCTGAAGATATCCGTTCCAAAGTGTTTGTGCCTAATTTCACAACCAAAAACACGGGAGCTGGACTAGGATTAGCTATATCTAAGAATATCGTAGAGGGAAGCGGCGGAAAAATAACTTTCCAAACCTCAGAAAAAGGTACTACATTTTTTGTATATTTGAAAAAAAAGTAGTAACTTTGCACCCGCTAACTAGTATGGCTAGTCATACTAAAACGACCAAAACAAAACAACTCAAAATAATACAACAATGAAAACTGAAGTTATCATGCAGCATCTTGCTGCTAAGCACCCAGGCGAGTCAGAGTATCTGCAAGCCGTGCAAGAAGTGTTAGAGTCTATCGAAGAGGTGTACAATCAACATCCTGAGTACGAGAAAGCGAAGATTGTTGAGCGTATGGTAGAGCCAGATCGCATCTTTACTTTCCGTGTAACATGGATTGACGACCAAGGCGAAGTTCAAACCAACCTCGGTTACCGTGTACAATTCAATTCAGCTATTGGTCCTTACAAAGGCGGTTTACGTTTCCACAAGGCTGTTAACCCTTCTATGCTCAAGTTCTTGGGTTTCGAACAAACTTTCAAAAACGCTTTGACTACTCTTCCTATGGGTGGTGCTAAGGGTGGTTCTGACTTCGATCCTGTTGGCAAATCTGATGCTGAGATCATGCGTTTCTGCCAAGCCTTCATGCTCGAACTCTGGCGCAATATTGGTGTCGATACCGATGTTCCTGCAGGTGATGTAGGTGTGGGCGGTCGCGAGATTGGCTTCCTCAACGGTATGTACCAAAAACTTGCACGTGAATATCACACTGGTGTGCTCACTGGTAAAGGTATGACTTGGGGTGGATCTATCCTTCGTCCTGAGGCAACAGGTTATGGCGCACTCTATTTCACAGAGCATCTTCTCCACCAAGCAGGCAAGACCCTTGAGGGTAAGACTGTAGCTATCTCTGGTTTCGGTAACGTAGCTTGGGGTGCAGCACAAAAAGCTACCGAGTTGGGTGCGAAAGTAGTAGCTATCTCTGGTCCTGATGGTGTTTGTGCGATCCCTGAGGGTATCACCGCTGAGATGATTGACTATATGCTCGTGATGCGTGCTTCTAACCGCAATAAGGTACAAGATATGGCGGATAAGTTCCCTGCTCAAACCCAATTTACCTCAGGCAAGAAGGCATGGTCTATTCCTTGCGATATCGCTCTTCCTTGTGCGTTCCAAAACGAGCTTAGCGAGGATGATGCTAAGGAACTCAAGGCTAATGGCTGCTGGTGCTGCTGCGAGGTAAGTAACATGGGTTGCCAACCTGGCGCTATCCACTACTTCCAACACAATGGTGTACTCTTTGCTCCTGGTAAAGCGGTTAACGCAGGTGGTGTAGCTACTTCTGGTTTGGAGATGACACAAAACTGCGAGCACCTCAGTTGGACAGCACAAGAGGTGGATGAGCGTCTCCATCACATCATGGAGTCTATCCACGAGCAATGTGTTAAGTTTGGTACCCAAGCCGACGGCACAATCGACTATGTGAAGGGTGCTAACATCGCAGGCTTTATGAAGGTGGCTCAAGCAATGCTCGAACAAGGTATCGTATAAAATTCTAGATACTCTCAGATTGTCTAGTCAATCTAGATTAATCAATATAAAAGGACCGCTCACTCGAGCGGTCCTTTACATTTGACTCTAGTCTTTCGACATTTGCCTATTTAAAACTCAACTACGATTTGAGTAGCACGAACTTGGTTGGTAGAAGCAGTGAATTCTACCTCGCTAGCGTCACCAGTCCAAGTGCCGTTAGCGCCAGAGTAGGTGTAGTCACCTGTTGACCATGTGAAGCAACCAGGACCGTACTTAACGTCGTCATTAGCGGTGCAAGTGAAGGTTACTTTCTTTACATTGCCAACGGTTGAAGTTACGGTCAATGTTTGATTCTTATAGATACGGTAGTGAGCCTCGTTGTTGTATGTGCCGAGGATACCAGAAGATACGGTGATTGTTACACCATCCTTGGTGATGGTATAAGAAGTAGCATTGTTAGAATCTGTTCCTGCATTACCTTTATCTACATCAGCATCAAATACGATAGCACCTTCTGGAGTTGTTCCAGTGTTTCCGTTGTCGTCGCCATTGTTATCGCCATTGTTATCACCGTTGTTATCACCGTTGCCGCCTGGGTTTGGATTCTCGTTGCCGCTGCTAATCAATTTTACGAAGTATGCACCCATTACCTCAATCTTACCGTTGTATGAACCACGTAAACCACGGAGAGTGATCTTGTCGCCATCCTTCAAACCTAGTTCGCCAAATGACTTATTAGCCTTGGTGTTGCCTACAGCAGTAAATGCTTTGTCTAAGCCATATACATATACAGTACCAGTTTCGTCTGTAAGGTCAAAATTACCGTAAATAACGGCATTACCGCCAGCGCTAAGTCCGCTAATTACACCTGTGAGCTCGTAATATACGAGTGATTCGGTGTATTCTGGTGCAGCAATAAACTCTTTGATAGTAACAACCTTAGCGGTTGGCTCTTTTTGCTCTACATTAGGATTAACACCAAACTCTTTGTCGCCTACCTTAGCGTATGATGGATCTTTGATACCTGCTGCGCCAAAGTATGCTTCTAGTGAGCCATAGATCAACACCTCTACGCCGTCTAGATCAGGGTTTTGAACCAAGTTTAAGTTGGTACGCAATGCACCTGAAGGCAATTGTACAGGTACGCAGTTACCGCTGTTGGCTTCATCTGCGCTATTAGCGATCAAGATGTTAGTGTTGTAGTTGTTTACGCTACCGTCATCGTTGGTGCTGCCAGAGAATGGTGCGCTAAATTCAGCACCACTGATGCTCATGCCGTTGATTTGACCTACGATATATGCTTTTACCCAATAGTTACCAGCATTGCTGTTACCGAGTAGGAGTACATCATTAGCGGTGTATGGATTTTCAAATGAACCATCGCCTACAACCTCTGTTGGGTTGTTACCTGGGTTGTCACCACCGCTCAATGCTGGGTTAGTACTCTTCCAGATGTGCGCTGCACCCTTACCTACAGTCTCGTATGTGCCGTTGTAGTTGGTCAACTCACCGTAGATTACTACATAGTCACCTACCGCCACTGCTTCTGGGTTGGTAATCTTCTCGCCATTCAAACCATAAACTTGGTATGCGTAGAAATCCTCATCAGTGTTGTCTTTAGAGTCTACGATATAGAACAATGCGTTACCAAATTGGCTAATACCATCAGCGTGTTTAGAAGCCAATTTCTTAACCCAACCTTTTACATAGTACTTTGTTCCAGTGGTAGCTTCGCTCGCTAGTTGAGAGCAGATAGCATTAGCCTCTGCTACGGTCAAACACTCTGCTGGAATATTCCAACCGATAGTGTCTGGTGCACCTGGTGTAACTACTGTTGTGTCCTCGTTGCCACCTTGTCCATTACCTGGACCGCCTGGAGGGTTTTGTGGCTCGCAACCTACAAATACGGTGGCTGCAATCAGCATGAATGCTGCAAATAATTTGTTTAGTTTCATTGTTGTAAAATTTATAATTTGTTTTTAGTTTTTCTCACGACCTTATAAAGGCAAATTACAATCTGCCTGCAAAATTACAATATTTTTCTCATATATGCAAAAAACTGAGCGAAAAATATTTCAAAATACATATCCTCGTTATATTATGCTCTGGTTCATACGCACTATTCACGCACTATTTACGCACAATTCTGCACTCCGTAGTATGACTTCAATAACCTCAAATGCCTAGCAAATAGAGCAAAAATAAGTAAATGTTAATTTTTTTTACAAAATATTTTGTAGATTGAGAAAAAAGCAGTAATTTTGCACGCTGAATTGAAAACTATGCGTTTTCGATTGCAAATCAAGCGTTTTTATTAATTAATTAGGAGGATAAAACTATAGCAAATCCACAAAAAGGCCCACAACAACGTCGTGGCCGCGTAGAAAAAGAAATGCCAAACCGCATCAACGATGCAATTCGTGGCGTGAAAGAAGTTCGCCTTGTGGGCGACAATGTAGAACAAGGTGTGTATTCCTATGAGGAAGCTATGCGCATCGCGGATGATCAAAATCTCGACTTGGTAGAGATCTCAGCTAATGCCGTGCCACCTGTGTGCAGAATTTTGGATTATCAGAAGTTCCTCTATCAAAAGAAACGCAAGGAGAAAGAGATTAAGGCTAATTCTGCTAAGGTTGTGATTAAAGAGATTCGTTTCGGACCACAAACCGATGAGCATGATTATAACTTCAAACTCAAGCACGCGCAGGAGTTCTTGAAAGAGGGTAATAAAGTTAAGGCTTATGTGTTCTTCCGTGGACGTAGTATCCTCTTCAAAGATCAAGGAGAATTGTTGCTCGCTCGTTTTGCTAACGATTTGGAGGAATATGGCAAGGTAGAAGCAATGCCTAAACTCGAGGGCAAACGAATGATTGTCAATATCTCACCTAAAAAGTAAAAAAAAACAGTCGTAGGGCTACCAATGGCTGCCTGAGACTATAAATAAATTATTAACAATTTAAATTATTAACAAAATGCCAAAGGTAAAGACTAATTCCGGTGCTAAAAAAAGATTCGCTCTTACCGGAACGGGCAAAATCAAGCGTAAACACGCTTACAAGAGTCACATTCTGACAAAGAAGACTAAAA